>NZ_AP027266.1:0-60000 GCF_036322625.1 Roseicyclus marinus
CAGCCTCCGTCATTCTGCTGTCGCCAAGAGGACGGTGTCGTCAGTGCGAGTGAGAATCGACGGTTGTGTCGAAAGAAAAAGAACGAGGATGGAACGAACGATGACGCACGAGACGTGGGGGCAAGTCAGGGGCGAACTGCTCAAGTCTGTCGGAGAGAACAACTTTTCCGCATGGATCGACCCGATTGTCTTTGATCGTCTCGATGCGCGCACCGCGCGGTTCCACGTTCCGACGAATTTCTTCGGATCCTGGGTGTCGCAGAATTACGGCGACGTCATCCTGCGCCATCTGATCTCGGCAGGCGTCGGCGTTGACCGGGTGGAATTCACCGTGGACAGCGGTGCCTCCCGCCAGGCGGGCAACCGCAACGTTGCGCCGCCCGCCCAGCCGGTCGAGGCCGCCAGCCTGCGCCCTGTGTCCAACCTGCGCACCGGCACCGAGGAATTGCCGGGCGCCACGCTCAACCCGCTCTATACCTTCGACAATTTCATCGTCGGCAAGCCCAATGAACTGGCGCATGCCGCGGCCCGCCGCGTGGCCGAAGGGCGCGACGTGACCTTCAACCCGCTGTTCCTGTATGGCGGGGTGGGCCTGGGCAAGACCCACCTGATGCATGCCATCGCATGGGATTTGCGCGCCCGTTTCCCCGGTGCGCGCATCCTTTACCTGTCGGCGGAACAGTTCATGTACCGCTTCGTGCGCGCGCTGCGCGAACAGGACACGATGACCTTCAAGCAGATCTTCCGCTCGGTCGATGTGCTGATGGTCGATGACGTGCAGTTCATCGCCGGCAAGACCTCGACGCAGGAAGAATTCTTCCACACGTTCAATGCCTTGGTGGAAGAGGGCAAGCAGATCATCATTTCCGGCGATCGCGCCCCGGTCGATATGGAGGAGCTGGACGCCCGCATCGCGTCGCGTCTGCAATGCGGCCTCGTCGTGGACCTGCACCCGACCGATTACGAACTGCGGCTGGGCGTGTTGCAGCACAAGGCCGAACAGGCCATGGCCCGCAATCCCCAGATCCGCATGGCCGAGGGCGTGCTGGAATTCATGGCGCTGCGCATCTCGACCAATATCCGCGTCGTCGAAGGTGCGCTGATCCGGCTGTTCGCCTTTGCCGATCTGGTGCGCCGCGAGATCACCATCGACCTGGTGCAGGATTGTCTGGCCGATATCCTGAAATCGACCGATCGCCGGGTGACGCTGGACCAGATCATCAAGACCTGCTGCGAATACTACAAGATCCGCCAGAACGACATCACCGGCACCAGCCGCGCCCGCGCCGTCGCGCGGCCCCGGCAGATGGCGATGTACCTGTCCAAGTCGCTGACCAGCCGCAGCTACCCCGAGATCGCCCGCAAGCTGGGCGGGCGCGACCACACCACCGTCCTTTACGGTGTGCGCAAGATCGAGGAATTGATGGCCGTCGACAGCCAGATCGCCGAAGATGCGGAGATCCTGCGCCGGATGCTCGAGGCCTGAGGGCTGCGCGCGGGTCTTGGGGGCTTGACGCCCGGAGCCCGCGCGGACACTCCTTTAAAAAATGGTTGTGCTGACGGGGGACGCGGCTAGTGTCGCAGCCCCCGCATCTTGTCGGAGCAAGGGTCATGAAACTGTCGATCGAGCGCGCCACCCTGTTGCGTGCTGTCTCTCAGGCGCAATCGGTGGTCGAACGCCGCAACACCATTCCGATCCTTGCCAATGTGCTTATCGAGGCCGAGGGCGACACGGTCAGTTTCCGCGCCACCGATCTCGATATCGAGGTGGTGGACAAGGCCCCCGCGATGGTCGAGCGCGCGGGCGCGACCACGGTTTCCGCCGTGACGCTGCATGAAATCGTGCGCAAGCTGCCCGATGGTGCCTTGGTCACGCTGAGCGCCGATGCGGCGGCGGGGCGTCTGACGGTGCAGGCGGGGCGGTCGAATTTCCAGCTCGCGACCCTGCCCAAGGAAGATTTCCCGGTCATGACCTCGACCGAATATTCGGCGAATTTCGCGGCGCCCGCGCCCGTTTTGCGCCGCCTGTTCGACAAGTCGAAATTCGCCATCTCGACCGAAGAGACGCGCTATTACCTGAACGGCGTCTATTTCCATGTCGCCGAGGGGGAAACCGGCCCGGTGCTGCGCGCGGTCGCCACCGATGGTCACCGTCTTGCCCGTATCGATGCGACCCTGCCCGACGGCGCGGCGGGCATGCCCGGCGTGATCGTGCCGCGCAAGACCGTGGGCGAGTTGCGCAAGCTTCTGGATGATGACGAGGCGCAGATCGCGGTGTCGGTGAGCGAGACGAAGATCCGCTTCGCCACGCCCGAGATCACCCTGACCTCCAAGGTCATCGACGGCACCTTCCCCGATTACGCGCGGGTCATCCCGCTTGGCAATACCCGCAGGCTCGAGGTGGATGCCGCCGATTTCGCCAAGGCGGTGGACCGCGTCGCGACGGTCAGCTCGGAACGCTCGCGCGCCGTGAAACTGGCGCTCGACGAGGACCGGCTGGTTCTGTCGGTCAACGCGCCCGATGCCGGCAACGCCGAGGAAGAACTGGCCGTGGCCTATGCTGACGATCGGCTCGAGATCGGGTTCAATGCGAAATACTTGCTGGAAATCGCCAGCCAGGTGGATCGGGAAAACGCGGTTTTCCTGTTCTCCAGCCCCGGCGAACCGACGCTTATGCGCGAAGGCAATGACACGACGGCGATCTATGTCGTGATGCCGATGCGGGTGTGAGCAGGGCGGAAAACCCGGGTTTTCCGCCACGCAAAACCCGGGTTTTGCGGCTGGGAAAACTCGAGTTTTCCCGCTCGTTTTCCTGCAGGAAAACGCTCCCATGACCCCATATCTTGCCACCCTCACCCTCAGCCATTTCCGCAGCCACCGCCGCGCGCGGCTCGATTTCGACGGGCGGCCCGTGGCCATCCATGGGCCGAATGGGGCAGGCAAGACCAACCTGATCGAGGCGGTGTCGCTGCTGTCGCCCGGACGCGGCTTGCGGCGCGCCGCCGCCGAAGAGATCATCCGCCGCCCCGAAGCGCTTGGCTGGAAGGTGCAGGCCGAGATCGCGGGCGGACATCTGGGGCACGAGATCGAACTGACCGCAGAACCGGGGCAGTCGCGCGCGACCCGCATCGATGGCAAGCCCAGCCCCCAGACGGCACTGGCGCGGCTGCTCAGGATCGTCTGGCTGGTGCCGTCGCAAGACCGGCTCTGGATCGAAGGCGCGGATGGGCGGCGGCGGTTTCTCGACCGGATCGCGCTCAGCTTCACGCCCGATCATGCCGAGGCAGCGCTGGCTTATGAAAAGGCGATGCGCGAACGCAACCGTCTGCTCAAGGACCAGATCGGCGATGCGCGCTGGTACATGGCGCTCGAACGCCAGATGGCTGACAGCGCCGTGATCCTGACCGCGAACCGGCGTGACGCCATTTCCCGCATTCTTGCCGCACAGGAGGGGGCGGCCACCGCCTTTCCCGCCGCGCGGCTGACGCTCGACGGCGACGATCTGCCCACGCCCGAGGATCACGCGGCGGCACTGGCCGAGAACCGGGGGCGCGACATGGCGGCGGGGCGCACGCTGATCGGGCCGCATCGCGCCGATCTGGTGGCCGTCTATGCCGACAAGGACATGCCCGCCGCGCAATGTTCCACGGGCGAGCAGAAGGCGCTTTTGATCTCGCTGATCCTTGCCAATGCCCGCGCGCTCAAGGCCGATACGGGGGCCGCGCCGCTTGTGCTGCTCGACGAGGTTGCGGCGCATCTGGATGCGGGCCGCCGCGCGGCGCTGTTCGACGAAATCTGCACGCTCGGGGCGCAAGCCTGGATGACGGGCACGGGCCCCGAACTTTTCGTGGAACTGGGCGCGCGGGCGCAGTATGTGGCGGTCGCCGATACCGGCGGGGCCAGCGAGGCCCGGATCGAACCTGCGGGCGCTGAGTGACCGTCACCTTCGAACAACTGGCGCTTTATGCCGCCGCCATGGCGGGTCTTTGGGTCATTCCCGGACCGGTCTGGGTGGCGCTGACCGCGCGGGCGCTGTCGGGCGGCATGGCGGGGGCATGGCCCCTGGCCGTCGGCGTGGCGCTGGGTGATCTGATCTGGCCCCTGTGCGCCATCCTTGGGCTGGCTTGGGTCCTGTCGCTGTATGGCGATGCGCTGGCGGTGCTGCGCTGGATCGCGGCGGGGGTGTTCATCGTGATGGGGCTCTTGTTGTTCCGCGCGCCTGCCAAGACGCCCGGCACCGACAGCCGCATGACGCGACCCGGTCTGTGGGCGGGATTTTCGGTGGGGGTCGCCGCCGTGATCGGCAATCCCAAGGCGATCTTGTTCTACATGGGCTTTCTGCCCGGGTTTTTCGACCTGACGCGGATCACCGCCCCCGATATCGCCGCGATCCTTGCGATTTCGGCCATCGTGCCGCTTTTGGGTAACCTGGGGCTCGCGCTGTTTCTGGACCGCGCGCGGCGGCTTTTGCAAAGCCCGCAGGCGATCCGCAGGCTCAACATCGGATCGGGCATCTTGCTGATCCTGGTTGGTGTGGCGATCCCCTTTGTCTGAGGGCGCAAGGGCTTCGGGGTTGGTGCGGGTTCAACGCCTAAATCTTGTGCCTGCGACGTGACATTCCCCGCTGCGGGCGGTATACAAACGGCAAGCAGAACAGGCAGAATACCGCATGGCAGACAACGCCCCCGCGCCGAGTGAATATGGCGCAGATTCCATCAAGGTTCTCAAAGGCTTGGAGGCGGTCCGCAAACGCCCCGGCATGTATATCGGCGACACCGACGACGGCTCGGGCCTGCATCACATGGTCTACGAGGTCGTGGACAACGGCATCGACGAGGCGCTGGCCGGTCATGCCGATTACGTCCATGTGACGCTGCATGCCGATGACAGCGTTTCGGTGCGCGACAACGGACGCGGCATTCCCGTGGGCATCCACGAGGAAGAGGGCGTTTCCGCCGCCGAGGTCATCATGACCCAGCTGCACGCGGGCGGCAAATTCGACCAGAATTCCTACAAGGTTTCGGGCGGTTTGCACGGCGTGGGCGTGTCGGTGGTGAATGCGCTTTCCGACTGGCTGGACCTGCGGATCTGGCGCGACGGCAAGGAACATCACGCAAGGTTCGAGCGCGGCGATACCGTCAAGCATCTGGAGGTCGTGGGCGACAGCAACGGCGATACGGGGACCGAGGTTCGGTTCCTTGCCTCGACCTCGACCTTTTCCAACCTCGATTACAGCTTCAAGACGCTGGAAAACCGGCTGCGCGAACTGGCCTTCCTCAATTCCGGCGTGAAAATCGTGCTGGAGGATCTGCGCCACGCCGAACCCGTGCGGGTCGAGATGGTCTACGAGGGCGGTGTGCGCGAATTCGTGCGCTACCTCGACCGGTCCAAGACATCGGTGATGTCCGAACCGATCTATGTCTCGGGCGAACGCGACGGGATCGGTGTCGAGGTCGCAATGTGGTGGAACGACAGCTACAACGAGATGGTGCTGCCCTTTACCAACAACATCCCGCAGCGCGATGGCGGCACCCATATGGCGGGGTTCCGGGGCGCTCTGACGCGGTCGATCAATTTGTATGCGCAATCGTCCGGCATCGCCAAGCGCGAGAAGGTGAATTTCACCGGCGACGACGCGCGCGAGGGTCTGACCTGCGTCCTGTCGGTCAAGGTGCCCGATCCGAAATTCTCGAGCCAGACCAAGGACAAGCTGGTCAGTTCCGAGGTTCGACCGGCGGTCGAGAACCTTATGAACGAGAAGCTGGGCGAATGGTTCGAGGAACATCCGCAAGAAGCGCGGGTGATCGTCGGCAAGATCATCGAGGCCGCGCTGGCGCGGGAGGCGGCACGGAAAGCGCGCGAGTTGACGCGGCGCAAGACGGCGATGGATGTCGCAAGCCTCCCCGGCAAGCTGGCCGATTGCCAGGAAAAAGACCCGGCAAAATCCGAGCTGTTCCTGGTCGAGGGGGACAGCGCGGGCGGTTCGGCCAAACAGGGCCGGTCGCGCCACAACCAGGCGGTTCTGCCGCTGCGCGGCAAGATCCTGAACGTGGAACGCGCGCGGTTCGACCGGATGCTGTCGAGCCAGGAAATCGGCACGCTGATCACCGCGCTTGGCACCGGGATCGGGCGGGACGAATTCAACATCGACAAGCTGCGCTACCACAAGATCGTCATCATGACCGATGCCGACGTGGACGGCGCGCATATCCGCACGCTGCTGCTCACCTTCTTCTTCCGGCAGATGCCGCAGATCATCGAAGGCGGCTATCTCTATATCGCACAGCCCCCGCTCTATAAGGTCAGCCGCGGCAAGTCCGAGGTCTATCTCAAGGATCAGGCCGCGCTCGAGGATTACCTGATCGCCCAAGGGATCGAGGGCGCGGTGCTGCGCCTGCCGGGTGGCGAGGAAATCGCGGGCGCCGACCTGGCCCGCGTGGTCGAAGGGGCGCGGCAGTTCCGGCGCATCCTCGATGCCTTCCCGACGCATTACCCCCGACATATCGTGGAACAGGCGGCCATCGCCGGGGCCTTTGATCCGGGTCGGGCGGATGGTGACCTGCAGCTCGTGGCCGATGACGTGGCCAAGCGGCTGGATCTGGTTGCGGTGGAATACGAGCGCGGCTGGACCGGGCGCATCACCCAGGATCACGGCATCCGGCTGTCCCGCGTCCTGCGCGGGGTGGAAGAGATCCGGACGCTTGACGGCGCTGTCCTGCGCTCGGGCGAAGCGCGCAAGATCTCGGAGGTCAGCCGCGACAGCCGGGAGGTCTATCGCAAACCCGCGAAACTGGCCCGCAAGGACCGCGAGCAACTGATTCACGGCCCATCGGAATTGCTTCAGGCGGTTCTCGACGAAGGGGCCAAGGGTCAGCAGATGCAGCGCTACAAGGGTCTGGGCGAGATGAACCCCGACCAGCTGTGGGAAACCACGCTCGATCCCGAGGCCCGGACGCTGTTGCAGGTCAAGGTCGACGATCTGGCCGAGGCTGACGACATCTTCACCAAGCTGATGGGCGACGTGGTCGAACCGCGCCGCGAATTCATCCAGCAAAACGCGTTGAGCGTCGAGAACCTGGATTTCTGATCCTTCGGCGTGCGGGGCTTGGTGCGCCTGAAGGCGGCACCCTACCCATGTTGTGACACGATACCGTAGGGTGCGCCTTCAGGCGCACCAAGCCCCCTGCCATCCGATAACACCGGCCCGTCATCCGCTGTCTTGGCGGTGACATTGCCTGACATCGTGACCCCGCTGCAGCGTCTGGTCATCGGCCAACGGGCATCGTCCCGCCAGCGTCGACATACCCGCCCATGCACCAAAGGGATCACGACATGACCAACCAACTGCTCAAGACCGCCCTCGCCTCTGCCGCGCTGATCGTCACGCTGTCGGCCCCGGCCCTCGCGAATTGCGCCACCGCCTATACCGAGCAATGGGGCCGTGGGAATGACATCGGCATCACCCAGAGCGGCCGCTGCAACGGCACCTCGATCATCCAGGATGGCTGGGGCAACACCACCATCGCCATGACCGATGGCGCGCGCAACACCACCGCCATCGGTCAGCGTGGCTGGCACAACACCGTCAATTCCCGGCAGTCGGGTCGCGGCAATGCCAATGGCGTCGCGCAATTCGGGTCGAACAACCGCGCCGACATCCAGACCAGCGGCTTCGGCAATGCGGTCGGTGTCATCCAGGTCGGCAACGGCAATACGGCCACGGCGCGAACCTACGGCAACGGCAACGTGACCCTCATCATCCAGGACTGAGCGCGCGTGACCCCGGACCGCAGGCACAAGGCGCTGTGGTCGGGGGCGGCGATCGGGTTTTCCGCGAAAGGACCACAACGATGACCTTCCCATCCCCCGGTTTTGCGCTTGGCGGCAGCCTTGCGGCCCTTGTCCTGGGCTGTACCGCCATCGCGGGCCAATCGGCACGACAGGGTCCCATGCCTGCAGGCCCCCTGTCGTGCCATGTCGAAACCCTGTCGCGCGGCGGATCACTGACCGTGACGGGCCATGTCGCCGCGACCGAGGCTGTCGCGGGCGATTACCACCTGCGCGTCAGCCGGGGCGGTGTCCTGATGAACCAGGGCGGCAGCTTTGCGCTGCGCGCCGGGGAAACCGCGCAGCTTGGGGCTGTCACGTTGAACGGTCCCGCCTCGGGGCTCGCGGTCGACCTGACGCTCGAGACCGGGGGGCACAGTCTGCGCTGCCCCGAACAAACCTGACCCCTGGGGCCGTCGCGCCCCTTGCCCGACCTGTTTCCATGTAACGCGTAAAGGACCACTGCCATGATCCGTTCTGCCCTTGTTGCCGCCGCCATTGCCGTCACCACCCTTCCCGCAACGGCCGGGGGGACCCTGAGCCTCAGCCTCTCGCCCGGATCGGGGGCGCAGGCGGATATGCTCCGTGCAGGGCTCGCGCTCTACCGGATCGCGCGGGGCGTCGAAAGCGGGGCCTTCGTCCATCAGGATGGCAGCCTGAACGGTGCCGCCCTCCGCCAGCTTGCGGGGTCCGGATCGCAGGGCCTGATCCATCAGGAGGGCAATGGGCATAGCGCCCTGCTCGACCAGCGCGGCTACGGGCAGTCGCATGGCATCTTTCAGTTCGGCAATGGCGCGCAAGCCAATGTCGTGCAGACCCGCAACGGTCAGGCAGGCCTGACCTTTCAGTTCGGCTTCGACTGATCGTCGACAGCCGAAAGGACGCCCGGCCAGTTCACAGGTCCCCAAGGGCCGGGCGTCCGACCCGTTTCGAGCAGTCCCGATACCTTGCCCTCCGGTGGTGCCATCTGCGCCCCGGGGGGTCTTTTTGCCGGCGTTCAGCCCAGCCCGCTGGGCCCGTCGCGCAAGATGACCGGAACGATCAGGTCTTCCTCGTCGGTCAGGTGGCGGTCGATCAGCCTTTCCAGATCGGCCAGACCCGTCAGAAGACGCCCGGCCCCTGTCTTGGGATCGGACCCCGTGACGCCCTGGATCGCGCCATTCGCCTGATCGACGAACCGCGCAAGGATGCCGTCAAGCGCATGGTGATCGGCATCGAGCAGGTCGAACCCCCGTTCTATCCTGTCATCCCGGCTTCGCAGGATCGGAAAGTAATGGTGATCCTCGATCTGGTGGTGACCATGCAACTGGTTCACGAACATGCCGCCAAATTGCGCGATGCCCCCGGCAAAGCTGCGGGCATCCGTGCGGCCATCGAGAAACGCTTGGGTATCGGTGGTCATGCGGGCCATCAGCTGGCGGAACATCATGTGACGTTCCAGCCAGAAACTGACCAGCCCGTGAAACCCCGGATCGGCTTGCCACCCCTCGCGCGGATAGTCGTGCAAAAGCACGCGCAGCGCCTCGGGAAGGCCCGTCCGGTTCTCCAGCGTCAGATCTGTCGCGTTGCGGCCCGTCACCCCATGCCACGCAAGGTCTGGATCGTCCCGTCGATGGAACCG
This sequence comes from Roseicyclus marinus, assembly GCF_036322625.1. Taxonomy (NCBI): domain Bacteria; kingdom Pseudomonadati; phylum Pseudomonadota; class Alphaproteobacteria; order Rhodobacterales; family Roseobacteraceae; genus Roseicyclus; species Roseicyclus marinus. The sequence goes on from NZ_AP027266.1 coordinate 9,449, forward strand.
CCGTTGCGGTCGAGGATCGCGCCGATCTCGGAGCGTTCCGAGATGACGAGCGAGACACCTTCGATCAGGATATCGATGAACAAGGCCTGACCCGACCGGTCCCAGACGCGAAAGCGGACCTCGAAAGGTCCCTGACCGGGCATGGTCACGGTCGAATTCACCTCGATATAGCGCCCGGTATCCTGAGCGCCGGCAACGGTCACCGTGCCGCCGATGAATTCGCGAAAGCGTCGCCCGTATTTGCGCGCCATGTAACCGCGAAACGCGTCGGTAAAGGCGGACAGCTGCCCGCCGCTGGCAGAGCGCGCGGTTGGCCCAAGCACCGATTGCGCGATGGTCGGCATATCGGCGTAACGCGCCATCATCCGTTCGAAATCGCCGATCATCGCCGATTCGGACCGGCCCGAATTGATGATCCGGGTGATTTCCGAGGTGACGTTCTGCACCAGCACCGAGGCGGAATCAGGCGTCAGCGCGCGGGCCCTGCCGGGCATCAGCGCAGCGGCACCCGCAGATGCAGCAAGGCCAAGCAGCACACGGCGCGTTATCGGAAAATCATTGTTGCGGGGCATCGCCATACGGATCCGTGTAAAGTTCTGTTCCATCCGCGCCGCCCAGCTGGAACCGGCGGTTCTGAAGATAGAGCGAGCGCAACTGCGCATAGCTGTCGGCGCTTTCGTAAAGCACCCCGTCGATCACGACGCGGTTGTCATAGCGGTCGCCGAACACGTCGAGCACCCGACCGCCCGAGGCGTAGCGGCTTTCGGGTGCCGGCACGAAGACGCGGACAGGATTCGTCGCCACATCCACCACCAGCCCCATCGTATCGCGCGTCGTCGACGGGCCAAAGACCGGCAGCATCACGAAATCGCCTTCGGGTGCGCCGTAGATATGCAGCGTCTCGCCGAAATCGGTTTCCCGCGCATCCAGCCCCAGCGCCGTCGCCGGATCGAACAGGCCGCCGATCCCGATGGTCGAATTGATCACGAATCGCAGCGTGTTGTGCGTGGCCTGGCCGAGCCGGAACTGAAGGATGTTGTTGAGCACATAAGACGGCTGCGACAGGTTCGAGGCGAAATTGTCGACGCCTTGCCGCACGGGGCCTGGCACCACGGTGCCGTATCCTTGGGCCACCGGCCGGACAAGCGACCGGTCGAGCGCGACGTTGAAACGGTGCACTTCGCGGTTCTGTGCCTCATCGGCGTCCACGATACTGTCGCCGGGGGGCATGGCACCGGGGCCACAAGCAGCAAGGGTCAGAACGAATGCCACACCGAGCAGACGGGAAACAATGCGATGGAGGAAAAGTCTGGCCAAGAGTATGGTTCCGCAACTGGCAGCAACGGTGCAGGTTGAACTAGCGCCGCACTGCGGAAATCAAAGGGATTCGCGATCCGATCTATCGGACAAACATAGTGTTAATGGTTTTTGGGGCAGACGGAAACCGGGGTAAAACCCCACTGTCCCAAGTGTGTAGAAAGTATTTCCAATGGCATCACCTGCGGAACGCGTGCCGGGACCGGATGATCTGACGCTGTTTCGTCGCCGCAATGCGTGGCTCTTGTGGTCGGTGGCCCTGTTCAGCATGGCCGTGAACCTGCTGATGCTGACTGGCCCGATCTACATGTTGCAGGTCTATGACCGGGTGCTGGGGTCGGGCTCGCGCGAGACGCTTGTGGCGCTGACGGTCCTGCTTGTCTTCCTGTTCCTGATGATGGCGGTTCTCGACCATGTGCGCGGTCGTGTGGCGGCGCGCTATGGCGCAAGGCTTCAGGACAATCTGGACGGACGGGTGTTCCGCGCCGCCCTGGCGCGCGCAGGGCAGGCTGGGCAACGACAGACCGGGCTGCAGGATCTCGCTGCGGTGCAGCGGCTGACCGGCGCACCGGTCTTTCTTGCGCTGTTCGATGTGCCTTGGACGCCGCTTTTTCTTGCCGCGATCTTTCTGTTCCATCCTTGGCTTGGGTGGCTGGCCACGCTGGGCGCTGTCGTGCTGGTGGCGGTGACGCTGGCCAATCGCGCGCTGGGCTCTGCCCCCATGGCGCGCGCTCTGGCTGCGTCTCGTGCCGCCGATCAGGTCGCGGCCGAGATGCAGACCGAAGCCGAATTGATCCGCGCCCTGGGCATGGGCGATGCCGCTTTCGCGCGGTGGCGCCGGCAACGCGCCATGGCCCTTGGCGAGGGGATCCGGGCCTCGGACGTCACGGGCGGCTTCACCACCGCCGCGCGGACCTTCCGGCTTTTCCTGCAATCGGCGATCCTGGGTCTCGGGGCCTACCTGGTCTTGCGCGCCGAGATGACGGCAGGCGCGATGATCGCGGCCTCGATCCTGATGGGCCGGGCGCTGGCCCCCGTGGAACAGGTCATCGGCCAGTGGCCAGCCATTGCCGAGGCGGCGCAGGGTTGGACAAAGTTGCGTCGCCTGTTGGACGAGGTGCCGGTGCCCATGCCCCGCATGCCCCTGCCCCGGCCCAGTGCCCGGCTCGAGGTGTCGCAGCTTGCCGTCCTGCCGCCCGGTGCCCAGGCGGCAACGCTGCGTGGCGTTGCCTTCACGATCGAACCCGGCCAGGCCATCGGGGTGATCGGGCCTTCGGGGTCTGGAAAATCGACGCTCGCCCGTGCGGTAACCGGGGTGTGGCGGCCCGCTGCGGGGCAGATCCGCCTCGATGGGGCGGCGCTAGACCAGTATGATCCCGACATCTTGGGTCGCCTGATCGGGTATCTGCCGCAGGCGGTCACGCTGTTCGAAGGCACGATCGCGGAAAACATCGCCCGGCTCGACCCCGCCCCCGACAGCGACAGGGTCGTGGCGGCGGCCCGCGCCGCTGCCGCCCATGACATGATCCTCGATCTGCCCGAAGGGTATGAAACGCGTGTCTCCAATCTTGGCGCGCGGCTGTCCGGGGGGCAGATCCAGCGGCTCGGGCTTGCCCGTGCCCTCTACGGGGACCCGGTTCTTCTGGTGCTCGACGAACCGAACTCTGCCTTGGACAATGACGGCTCCCTGGCGCTGAATGCCGCGATCAAGGCGGTCAAGGCGGATGGCCGGTCGGTCCTGATCATGGCGCACAGGCCCGCCGCGATCCGTGAATGCGACCGGCTGCTCGTGCTTTCGGGTGGTGTGCCGACCCTGTTCGGTCCGACCCAGGACGTGCTGGCCCGGACCCTTGTCAATCATGCCGACATCACGGCCGCAGGCGCGAGCAAGGGGGGCGTGGCATGAGCGATCCGGCGCGCGCATGGTCGGTCCGCCGACCGATCGTGACGGGGTTCCTTGCCCTTGGTCTCCTGTTCGCGGGCTTCGGCCTCTGGTCGGTCACGACCCAGCTGGCCGGTGCCGTCGTCGCTTCGGGCCGGATCGAGGTGGATCGCAACCGTCAGGCGATCCAGCATCCCGAAGGCGGGCGCGTGGCCGAAGTGATCGTGGGCGAGGGCGACCGCGTTGCGGCGGGCGATACGGTGCTGCGGCTGGAGCCGGGGTTTCTGGCCCGTGATCTCGCCGTCGCCCGCGCACAGCTGTTCGAAGTCCGGCTGCGCCGCGCCCGGCTGGAGGCAGAGCGCGATGGCGCGGACGAGGTGCGGTTCGCCGATGACCTGCGCGCCGCCGCGAACATCGATCCCGATCTGGGCGATCTCTTGCGGGGGCAGGCGAACCTGTTCGAAGCCCGCGCCGAAAGCCTGACCGCCGAGGCTGCGCGCCTGTCGGGGCGCGTGACCCAGATCGAGGCGCAGATCGCCGCGCTCGAGGCGCAGGAACGCGCGCTGACCGAGCAGCTGGACCTCGTGATGACCGATCTCGACCGTCAGCAGGACCTGTTCGCGCGGGGGCTGATCCAGTCCGATCCGATCCTGAGGCTGCAACGCGACGCGGCCCAGTTGCGCGGCTCTCTGGGCGAGGTCGAGGCGCGCATGGCCGAAGCCGCCGAACGGGTGATCGAGACCGAATTGGCGATCCTGCAACTGACCGGCACCCGCCGCGAGGAAGCCATCGCCGAATTGCGCGAGGTGCGCGTCGCCGAAGAGGAATTGCGCCAGCGCGTCGCCGATCTGGAACGCCGCATGGCCGAACTCGACCTGCGCGCGCCCATGGCAGGGCGCATCATCGGGATGGAGGTGTTCGGCGCACAGGCCGTCGTGCGCGCTGCCGAACCGGTGGCCTATCTGGTGCCCGAGGGGCGGCCCCTGATCATCTCTGCCCGTGTCGCCGCCACCGCCATCGACGAGGTCTTTGCCGGGCAGCCCGTCACCTTGCGGTTCCCGGCCTTCGATCTGCGCAATATGCCCGATCTTGTCGGCACGGTGACGCAGGTCTCCGCCGATGCCTTCACCGACGAGGCGACGAGGGCCAGCTACTACCGGGTCGAGATCGCATTGTCCGACGGGGAAATCGCCCGTCTGGGTGACCGGCAACTGGTCCCCGGCATGCCGGTCGAGGCCTATATGCGCACCCGCGACCGGACCCCGCTATCCTATCTCATCGATCCTTTGAGGGTCTATTTCAACCGCGCTTTCCGCGAAACTTGAGGCGCTTGGCCCCTTTCCCTTTCCATGGCCCCCGGCTAGCTTCGCGCCGAATTGAACCACACGGGTCGGAGAAAACGGACATGGCTGGACAGATCGAAGCGCGCCTTGCGGAACTGGGGATCGAATTGAGCGGCCCGCCGCCCGCACCGGCGGCGAATTACGTGCCCTATGTCGTCGCAGGCGACATGGTGTTCGTCTCGGGGCAGATCCCGATGACCGCAGCCGGGCTCGACAGCCTGATCAAGGGCAAGGTCGGCGCCGATATCGACATTCCCGCCGCTGCTGCCGCCGCGCGGCTTTGCGCGCTGAACCTGCTCGCGCAACTCAAATCGGCCTGCGATGGCGATCTGGATCGGCTCGTGCGGGTGGTGAAGCTGACCGGCTTCGTGAATTCCACCCCCGAATTCGGTGACCAGCCCAAGGTGGTGAACGGCGCCTCCGACCTGTTGGTCGAGGTTCTGGGCGACAAGGGACGGCACAGCCGCTCCGCCGTCAGCGCAGGGTCCTTGCCCTTTGGCTGCGCGGTCGAGGTCGAAGGCATCTTCCAGATCAAGATCGCCTGAGCCGATCCGATGACTGCCCTGCCCGCCCGGTTCATGATCCTGCCCATCGCCCATCGCGCCTTGCATGATGCGGCGGCGGGCGTGATCGAGAACAGCCCGACCGCCATCGACCGTGCGGTTCGGGCGGGCTACGGCATCGAGATCGACCTGCAGCTCAGCGCCGATGGCGTGCCGATGGTCTTTCATGACGACACGCTCGACCGGTTGACGGGGGAAACCGGCCCCGTGCGCGACCGGATGGCGCGGGATCTGTGCGATATCCGCCTGTCGGGGTCCGAGGATCGCATCCCGACCCTGCAGCAGGTGCTGGATCGCATCGGGGGGGCGGTGCCGCTTCTGATAGAGCTCAAGGACCAGTCTAACGGCATGGGCGAAGCCGACACCAGGCTGGAGGAGGCGACGGCCTCGCTGCTGGCGGATTATCCCGGTGATGTGGCAGTCATGTCCTTCAACCCCCACATGGTCGCGGCGATGCAGCGGCTGGCCCCCGGCTGCCCGCGCGGATTGACGACCTGTGGCTATGTGCCCTCGCAATGGCCGCGCCTGTCGCCCGAAACCTGCGACACGCTGCGTGCCATCCCGCATTTCGAGGCTGTGGGCGCCAGTTTCATCAGCCATGACTGGAAGGATCTGGGCAATCCGCGCGTGGCCGCGCTGAAGGCGCAGGGCATCCCGATCCTGTGCTGGACGGTGAAATCCCCCGAGGTGGAGGTCGAGGCGCGGCGCATCGCCGACAACGTCACCTTCGAAGGTTATCTGCCGCCCGTTCCTGCGACCGGTGATTGACGCAGGCGCGGGCCGCCCCATGTGTCGGGTATCCCCCGCAACGTGAACGGCCCGGACATGGACGGCAGCACCCCCATCGAGATCGAGGTTCTTTCCAGCCTGTCGCAGATCGCGGCGGCTGATTGGGATGCCTGCGCCTGCCCCGAGGCGGCCGAGGGCGGCAGGCCCTTTGACCCGTTCACCACGCACCGCTTCCTGTCGGCGCTGGAACATTCGCGCTCGGTCGGGACCGGAACGGGCTGGGCCCCCCGCCATCTTGTCGCCCGCGCCGAGGGGCAGGTGATCGCCGTCGCACCGCTTTACGCCAAGGGGCACAGCCAGGGCGAATACATCTTCGACCACAATTGGGCGCATGCCTATGAACGCGCGGGCGGGCGCTATTACCCCAAGCTGCAGATGGCCGTGCCCTTCACGCCTGCGACCGGGCGGCGGTTTCTGACCCGGCCCGGCTGGCGCGAAACGGGGATGGCCGCGCTGGTGCAGGGCGCGGTGCATTTGGCCGACGAGAACGGGCTGAGTTCGCTGCACGTCACCTTCTGCACCGAGGAAGAGGCCGAGGCAGGCGAGAAAATGGGCCTGATGTCGCGGGCAAGCCAACAGTTTCATTGGGAAAACAACGGCTATGCCGATTTCGACGGCTTCCTTGCCTCGCTCAGTTCGCGCAAGCGCAAGAACCTGCGAAAGGAACGCTCCGAGGCGCAGGGCTTCGGCGGCGAGATCGTGGCGCTGACGGGCGATGCGATCTTGCCCGAACATTGGGATCATTTCTGGCGGTTCTATCAGGACACGGGCGCGCGCAAATGGGGCCAACCCTATCTGACGCGGGCCTTTTTCGATCTGGCGCAGGAAAGCATGCGCGACGACATGCTGCTGGTCCTGGCGCTCCGCGACGGGGAACCGGTCGCGGGCGCGCTGAATTTCATCGGGCGCGAGGTGCTCTACGGGCGCTATTGGGGCTGCACGGAGCATCACCCCTGCCTGCATTTCGAGCTATGCTATTATCAGGCCATCGATTTCGCGATCGCCCATGGCATGGCGCGTGTCGAGGCGGGCGCGCAGGGCATGCACAAGCTGGCGCGCGGCTACATGCCGGTCCAGACCCATTCGCTGCATTGGGTCCGTGATGCGGGCTTTGCGCGCGCGATCGAGCAATTCCTGCACGCCGAACGCGCGGCGGTGGATGAAGAGATCGAGGTGATGACGGGCTATGGTCCGTTCAGACGCACGGAGCAAGAGGAGCAGGATTGATGGCGACGAAACTCGACGGAGAGGGGCGCGCGACGGCCCTTGCGGCGCTGCAAGACCGGGGCTGGACCCTTGTCGATGGGCGCGATGCGATCACGAAACGCTTTGTTTTCAATGATTTCAACGCGGCGTTCGGCTGGATGACCCGGGCGGCGCTGGTGGCCGAGCAGATGAACCACCATCCCGAATGGTTCAATGTCTACAAGACGGTGGAGGTCACGCTGGCCACCCATGATGTGGGCGGCCTGAGCGATCTGGATGTGAAACTGGCCGAGAAAATGGATGTTCTGGCCGGGTAAGAATGGGGCGGAAAACTCGAGTTTTCCGCCCCGAAAAACTGCAGTTTTGCCCGCTCTTCAGATCTGGCCGAGCAGCGTTTCGCCTGCCGACAATTCGCAGACGCCCGGCCCTTCCTCGACGTTGATCACCTTGACCACGCCATCCTCGGCATAGAGCGCGTAACGGCGCGACCGGTCATAGAAACCGGCCCCTTCTGCGGTCCAGTTCAGGCCGATGGCCTTGGTGAATTCCGCGCCTGCATCGCCCAGAAAGGTCAAGCCTGCCTCGGCCGCACCGGTGTCCTTGGCCCAGGCGGACATGACGAAGGGGTCGTTGACCGAGACGCAGATGATCTCGTCCACGCCCTTGGCGTCGAAATCGCCCTTTGTGCGAATGAAACTGGGCACATGGGCGGCGGTGCAGGTGCGCGTATAGGCACCCGGCAGGCCGAAGATCACGACCTTGCGGCCCTTGACCTTGTCGGCCATCTTGACCGGCTCGGGGCCGTTCTCGCCAAAGATCAGAAGCGTGGCATCGGGCAGCGTGTCGCCTGCGGAAATGGTCATGATTGCGGTCCCTCTCGCTTGTTCAACCGTTCGAGCGCCATATAGGGTCCGCGCGACAGAGCGCCAACGCGAAAGGTGTGGGATATGGAAAAGATCGTCGTCGTCGGAGCGGGGCAGGCGGGTGCGTCCTGTGTGGCCAAGCTGCGCGCCGAAGGGTTCGGCGGGGCGATCACGCTGATCGGGGAGGAGCCGGTGCCGCCCTACCAGCGGCCGCCGCTGTCCAAGGCCTATCTCTTGGGGGAAATGGCGTTGGAGCGGCTCTATCTCAGGCCGGAAAGTTTCTATGAAGACAATGGGATAACCCTGAAGCTCGGGCAGAGGGTCGAGCGGCTGGACCGGGCGGGGCGCGTTGTTGTCGTGGGCGGCGAGGCGGTGGCTTATGACCAGTTGGTGCTGACCACGGGGTCGAGCCCGCGGCGGTTGCCGGAGGCGATCGGGGGCGCTTTGGGCGGTGTGCATGTCGTGCGGGGGTTGCGCGACGTGGATGTTATGGAAAAACAGATAGTTGCGGGAAAAAAGGCGCTGATCGTCGGCGGTGGTTACATCGGGCTCGAGGCGGCGGCGGTGGCGCGCAAACGGGGGATGGAGGTCACGCTGATCGAGATGGCCGAGCGTATCCTGCAACGGGTCGCTTGCGCCGAAACCTCTGATTTCTTTCGGGAATTGCATCACGCCCATGGTGTCGACATCCGCGAGGGCGTGGGATTGCAGCGGCTTGTCGGGACCGATCACGTGACCGGCGCGATCTTGTCGGATGGGACGGAGCTGGCGGTCGATGTGGTGATCGTCGGGATCGGCATCGCGCCTGCGGCGGGATTGGCGCAAGATGCTGATTTGAAAGTGGAAAATGGCATCGTGGTCGATGAGTTCGGGCGCACGAGCGATCCGGCGATCTGGGCTGCGGGGGATTGTGCGGTCTTTCCCTACAAGGGCGCGATGATCCGGTTGGAATCGGTGCAGAACGCCATCGACCAGGCTGAGGCAGTGGCGCGTAACATATTGGGAAAGAACGAAAAATATGAGCCCAAGCCGTGGTTCTGGTCGGATCAGTACGATGTGAAATTGCAGATCGCGGGGTTGAACACGGGCTATGACCGGGTGGTCACCCGCGTGGCCGAGGGCGCGCGATCCCATTGGTATTACAAGGAAAACACACTTCTGGCAGTCGATGCGATGAATGATCCGCGCGGCTACATGATCGGAAAGCGGTTGATCGAGGCCGGGAAATCGCCTGCGCCGGAGGTGGTGGGAAACCCTGAAACCGACCTCAAACCCTTGCTGAAAGATTAAGGCGGGACGCCAAATCCTGCCGAAAGGTTAAAAACCGATGCGAATTGTTGCCGGAAGGTTAAGGGGCAAGAAACTGGCCGATGTGGGCGCGGGCGATGCCGCGGCACACCTGCGCCCGACGAGCGACCGGGTCCGCGAAAGCCTGTTCAACCTTCTGACAAGCGGCAAGCACGGCGACCCGATCACGGGGCGGCGGGTGCTTGACCTGTTCGCGGGAACCGGCGCGCTGGGGCTGGAGGCGTTCAGCCGAGGGGCTGCGCAGGTGACCTTCATCGATGACGGGATCGCGGCACGCGCGCTCTTGAGGGAAAACATCGCGCTGTGCTCGGCGCAGGGGGCGGTATCGGTGTTCCGGCGGGATGCGACAAGCCTTGGGCCGGTGACGGGCGCAGGCTTTGACCTCGTGTTTCTCGATCCGCCCTATGGGAAGGGATTGGGGGAACGCGCACTGGTGTCGGCCCGCGATGGGGGATGGATCGCGCCGGGCGCGCTGATCGTCTGGGAAGAGAGCGCGGCCCCCCTGCCGCCCATGGGATTCGCGCTGCTCGATCAGCGGCGGTATGGCGGCACGGTGATCACGCTGTTGCGGGAAGGCGAGGGATGATGCGGGCGGTCGATTTGGTGATTTTCGATTGCGACGGGGTTCTGGTCGACAGCGAGACGGTGACGAACGGGATACTGGCCGAGAACCTGTCGCGGCATGGTCTGGCCCTGAGCCTGTCCGAGACGATGGCGACCTTTATCGGGGGAAGCATGGTCACGGTCCGTGACAAGGCGCGGGCGATGGGGGCCGATCTGCCCGAGGATTGGATCGAGGCGATCTATGCCGAGATCTACGCGGCCCTGCGTCGGGGCGTCGATGTGATCGCGGGCATCCCGGCGCTTTTGGATGCGTTGGACGCGGCGGGCATCCCGTATTGCGTCGCGTCCAATGGCAGCGACGAGAAGATGGATATCACGCTGGGGGCCACGGGGCTTGCGCCGCGATTCGCGGGGCGGCGCTATTCGGCCCATGCTTTGGGCGTGGCGAAACCCGATCCCGAGCTGTTCCTGATCGGGGCGCGGGCGGCGGGTGTGCCGCCGGAACGCTGTCTGGTCGTCGAGGATAGCGCGACGGGGGCCCTGGCGGCACGGCGGGCCGGAATGGCCTGTCTGGGCTATGTGCCGGAGGGCCATCCCGACCGGTTGAGTGCCGAGGGCGCGACCATCATCCGGCATATGGAAGAGGTCGCGCCCCTTTTGGGTCTGGATCAGTCGCGGTAGGGCGCGGGCGCGCTGCCCGTTTCAGCCGCCATGGCGGCGCGGGCGGCGGCGACAAGCCCCGCCCCGTCGAGACCGGCGGCATCGGCCTCGGCGATCCAGTCGGCGATGACGGCATCGCCAAGGGCCTGAATTTCCGCCGTCAGTTCGGGGGACATTTCGGCGATGATGTTGCCTGCATCCGCCATCGCCTGACGCCCCAAGGCATCGCCCGTGTCATGCGCGCGCCCGGCCCAGGCGGAGGCCATGAGGCCGGAATTGGCGTCGATCACGGCGCGCAGGTCATCGGGCAGGGCGTTGTAGCTGTCGCGGTTCATCGCCCAGAGGAAATAGAGATTGTAGAGCGAATGATCGCCCGCAACATCCGTGTGGCTTTCGGTCAGTTCATCGAGCCGGAGCGAGGGCGCCTGTTCCCACGTGATGACGCCGCCATCCACGACGCCGCGCGACAGCGCCTCGGGGAAGGCGGGGACGGGCATGCCGACGGGCGTGGCCCCCAGCCGTTCCAGAAGGAGCGTTGCGGCGCGCGACGGACCGCGCAGGCGCAAGCCGTTGAAATCGGACAGCGTTTCGATGGCAGGCCCCTGAAGGTGGACAAGGCCGCGCCCATGCATGTGGGCGGCGATCAGGTGAACGTCGGAAAAGTCGTCAAGCAGGTGCTGTTCGGTGAAGGTCCAGGCCGCGCGGCTGGCTTCTTCGGCGGATTTGGTAGTCATGAAGGGCAGTTCCAGCGCCTCGGCCTCGGGGAAGCGGCCGGGCTGGTAGCCGGGGATGACCCAACCGCCGTCGATGACGCCGTCGCGGATCAGGTCGTATTGATCGGGGGCGGCCCCGCCCAATTGCATGAAGGGATAGATTTCCACCCGGATGCGGCCGCCCGATTGTTCCATGATCGCATCGGCCCAAGGCTGCATGAAAAAGGTGGGATTGGCGCTCGCAGGCGAGACGAAATGCTGGAAGCGCAGCGTCACCTCCTGCGCGGTGGCAGGGGGGGTGGCGAGCATGAGGCCCGCGAGTGCGGCGGCGAGTGTTTTTTGCAGCGACATGTCAGCCCATCCTTTGCTGATCGGGGTCGGATTGCCGCTGGGTAAAGCGACAAGGCCCTGCATGTAAGGGGGCGACCTGACGCGGACCAGAGGCGGGGCAGGGAATATCTTGTGGATGTGGCCGCAAGACCCCCGCGATCTGGCGTTCGGAGGCTTGTTTACGGCTTCTCAACATGGGAGAGTCCATAAAAATCGAGCGAATAAGAGAGACCCGACAGGCCCCATGCAGGATGCCATTGCCCTTTTGTCCCGCGTGTTCGGGTTTTCCGAGTTTCGCCCCGGTCAGGAAGAGATCGTCGCGGCGGTGGCCGGGGGGCGCAACGTGTTGGCGATCATGCCGACGGGCGGGGGAAAATCGCTGTGTTTCCAGTTGCCTGCGCTGATGCGGGAGGGGGTGACGGTGGTCATCTCGCCCCTGATCGCGCTGATGCGCGACCAGGTTCGGGGATTGCGCGAGGCGGGTGTGGTCGCGGGCGCGCTGACCTCGGGCAATACGGCGGAGGAAAATGACGCGGTCTGGGCGGCGCTGGAGGAGGGGAGCCTGAAGCTTCTCTACATCGCGCCGGAGCGGTTGGCGTCATCGGGGACGGAGCGGATGCTGCGGCGCGCGGGCGTGTCGCTGATCGCGGTGGACGAGGCGCATTGCGTCAGCCAGTGGGGCCATGATTTCCGGCCCGATTACCTGCGGATCGGGGAATTGCGGCGCGCGCTGGATGTGCCGCTGGCCGCCTTTACCGCGACGGCGGATGCCGAAACGCGGGAAGAGATCGTCGCGCGGCTGTTCGACGGGGTGCCGCCCGAAAGCTTCTTGCGCGGGTTCGACCGGCCCAACCTGGCGCTGGCCTTCGACGTGAAGCAGAACCCGCGGGCGCAGATCCTGAGCTTTGCCGCGGCGCGCAAGGGGCAATCGGGGATCGTCTATTGCGGGACAAGGGCCAAGACGGAAACGCTGGCAGCCGCGCTGCGCGAGGCGGGGCATAGCGCGTGTTTCTATCACGGCGGGATGGAGGCCAAGGATCGCCGCGTGGTCGAGGGGCGCTTTGCCAGCGAGGACGGGTTGATCGTGGTGGCCACCATCGCCTTTGGCATGGGAGTGGACAAACCCGATATCCGCTGGGTCGCCCATGCCGATCTGCCCAAGTCGATCGAGGGCTATTACCAGGAGATCGGGCGCGCAGGGCGCGACGGGGCGCCGGCCGATACGCTGACGCTGTTCGGGCCCGATGACATCCGGTTCCGGCGGTCCCAGATCGACGAGGGGTTGGCGCCGCCCGAGCGCAAGGAGGCCGATCACGCGCGGCTCAATGCGCTGTTGGGCTTGGCCGAGGCGTTGGGCTGTCGGCGGCAGGTCTTGCTGGGCTATTTCGGGGAGACGGCTGGCCCCTGCGGGAATTGCGATCTCTGTGCCCATCCGCCCGAGGTGTTCGACGCGACGACCCCGGTCAGAAAGGCGCTGTCGGCGATCCTGCGGACCGGGGAATGGTTCGGGGCGGGGCATCTGATCGATGTCCTGACCGGGACGGCGACGGAGAAGGTGCGCGAGCGGGGGCATGACGCGCTGCCGACCTATGGGGTGGGCACCGAGTTTGACAAGCGCGGCTGGCAGGCGGTGTTTCGGCAGATGGCGGCGCATGACCTGGTCAGGCCCGATCCGGCGCGGCATGGCGCGCTGCGGATGACGGAAGCGGCGCGGCCCATCCTGCGCGGCGAGGCGGGGATCACGCTGCGCCGCGACACGATCGCGAAGGCGCCCAAGAGTCCGCAGGTGAAGATGCTGGTGAGCGAGGAGGATGCGCCGCTTTTGTCCGCGCTGAAGGCCAAGCGGCGCGCGCTGGCCGAGGCGGCCCGCGTGCCGGCCTACGTGATCTTCACCGACAAGACGCTGATCGAGATGGCCGAAACCCGGCCCGCGACGCTGGACCAGATGGCGCGGATCGGGGGCGTGGGGGCGAGCAAGCTGGAGAAATACGGCGCGGCCTTTCTGGCGGTGATCACGGGGCAAGCGCCCGATGGGCTGCACCCCGCGCGGCGCAAGCTGGCGGGGCGGGAGGCGGGCGCGCTTTACGACCGGCTGCTCGCGGTTCAGGCGGATCTTGCGCGCGGCGAGGACGGGACGGACAAGCCGATGACCTGTTCGTCGTCGCAACTGGCCAAGCTGGCGGAGGTGCGGCCTGCCGACAAGTCAACGCTTGCGCGGTTGCTGGGGGAACGGCACGCGGAGCGGTTCGGGGAGGCGTTTCTCGAGGTTTTGCGCGAAGCGGGCTGACGGGCGGCTTATTCGGCGGGCGCGCTTTTGCGCAGGAGGGGGGAGGTATCCTCGTCCGGCAACCCCTCGCGCGACAAGAGAACGGCAAGGGGGCGCAGGCCCGGCGTGTGGCTGGCCACGATCATCACGGCGACCATGATCGGCACCGACAGGAACATCCCCGCGATGCCCCAGACCGCCCCCCAGAACGCCAGCGACACGATGATCCCGAAGGTCGACAGCCGCAGCGTGCGGCCCATCAGCCATGGGTCGATGATGTTGCCGTTGATGAACTGGATCACGAAGAGCGCGAAGAAATAGGCCAGCGTCGGCCCCGGTTCGCCGAGCTGCACATGGGCGACGAGCGTTGCCAGAACCGTGGCCACGATGGAGCCGATGTTGGGGATGTAGTTGAGGATGAAGGTCAAGACGCCGATGGCCACGGCCAGTTCAAGCCCGACCAGAAGGCTGACGCCATAGGCCATCAGCCCGGTGATCGCGCTGACCACGGTTTTCACCAGGAGGTAATAGTTCACCCGCCCCATGATCGTGCCGATGATGCGCCGGGCCTGTTGGGCGCGGGTGGCATCGCCGCCCATGAGGCTCGTCAGTTTCACGTCGAACCAGAGCCGTTCGGCAAAGAGAAAGCCCACGAAGAGGATCACGAGAACCGTGCCCTGCATCAGCCCGCCCGCCTGACCCGCGACGGTGCGCAGGTAGCCCGACACGTCGATGCTGCCCATGGCGTTCTGGATCGCGGTTTCGACCTCGGGGCCCATCCAGGCGAAGAGATCGGCCACCGCCCCCGGCGCGCGTTCGGTATAGGTGAGCGTCGTCGAGAGCACGGTGTTGACCTGCGAGAGCACCAGCGAGCTGAGCATGAAAAGCCCGGTCGAGATCAGGAGCACGGCCGCGACGCTGGCCACCCAGTTGGGAATGCGCAACGGCCCGAGCTTGATCCGGGAGATGTAGCTGATCGCGTCGCTCGTCAGGCTGAAGACGATGATGGCGACCGCCAGCGAGGTGAGCATGAAGCGGGCCTGAACCAGAAGGAACAGGATCACCGCCGCCGCGATGATGACGAGCGCGCCGGTCTGAAGCCGTTGGCGCGCGCTGCTGTCGCCCTGCGGCGTGGGGTGGTCTGGATGGTCGATCAAGGGTCTGTCCCGGAGGTTGCAGATGCAAGCTTGGGCGGAATGGCGGACAATCTCAAGGGCTTCGCATCGGGGCAGGTGCGGTTGTCTGGAGGGGATCGGGGCGCTAGGTCAGAACAAGACAGACACCGCGAGAGGATTTGCCCCATGCTGACCGTGATTTCGCCTGCCAAGCGTCTGGACTGGGCCGAGCGGGACATCGCCATGACCAAACCGCGTTTCGCGGGCGATGCGGTGCATCTGGCGGGTGTGGCGCGGGGGTTGAGCGAGGCGGAGCTGGGCAAGCTGATGGATATCTCGCCCAGCCTGGCCAAGCTGAACGCGGAACGGTTCCGCGATTTCGAGGCGGCGGAGGCGGATGTGCGGCCCGCAGCCCTGGCATTCGCGGGCGACACCTATCAGGGGTTGGAAGCGACGAGCCTCGATCCCGAGGATCTGCGGTTCGCGCAGGAGCGGTTGCGCATCCTGTCGGGGCTTTACGGAATTTTGCGGCCGCTTGATGCGATCCGGCAATATCGGCTGGAGATGGGGAGCCGGTTGCAAAACGACATGGGTCCGAATCTCTATGCCTATTGGGGCGACCGTATCGCGGAGGCCTTGCGGGAGGATGCACGGAGCCTTGGCACCGATGTGCTGATCAATTGCGCCTCGGTCGAGTATTTCACGGCGGCTGACCGCGCGGCGCTGGGCCTGCGGGTGATCACGCCGCAATTCCTGGAAGACAAGCCGGGCGGGCCGAAGATCGTGAGTTTCTACGCCAAGAAGGCGCGGGGCGCGATGGCGCGGTTCATCATCGAGCGGCGGTTGACCGAGCCTGCGAGCATCCTGGAGTTCGATCTGGGCGGCTATGCCCATGCGCCGGAATTGAGCGAGCCGGGCAAGCCCGCTTTCTTGCGGAGCGAGGCGGCGGCACAGAACGCGGCCTAGCCCGCGGTGGGCGCGCCGAGGAAGGCCGTCGAGAGCGTCATCGCGATCAGCACGAAGGTCATGAAGCCGAGCGTCTTGCGTTCGGCGCGATCTTCGTCGGAGCGCAGCCAATGGCTGGCCTGTGTCAGGAAGGAGCCGGGGCCCGGAAGGCCCGCGCCGGTCTGATCCGCTGCGCGGGCGCGCAACAGGAACAGGGTGCGGAACATGAGCCCCGCCCATGCGACGAAAACGAGGCCCTGAAGGACAAGCTGGATGATCTGTCCGGTGCTCATGAATCGTCCTTTCGACGCAACCCGAGGATGCACCATAGCGCGGAGCCGCCGAAGAAGGCAGTCCCGATGATCGCGATTTCCAGCGACGCGATGCCGCCGATGCCGTTGAAGGCATAGGCCCCGATCAGGAGCGCAAGACCGGCAAGGCTGATGGCGAGGCGGAGTTTCACCTCGCCCCGTGTGGGGCCGAATTTGCTCATTTTGGCGGGGTCTCGGGCGTGAGGGTCAGGCCGTCCTGCCCGACGATGAGGCGGCCGGGAAAGATCGGGGCGACGGCGGCCTGCCAGTCGGCTGCGGTGATGGCGGGATCATCGGCGGGGATCAGGTGGTGGAGGACCAGCGTTTTCACCCCGGCGCTGGCGGCGATGCGGGCGGCATCGGCGGCTTCGGTATGGGAGCGGGTGATGTGATCCTTGAGCCGGGAGCCGTTGCCGGTGCGCGCGACCAGCCGGTCGACGCCGCGTTCGAGCATCGCCTCGTGCACCAGGATGTCGGAGCCGCGGGCGAAATCGGCAAGCGGCGGGAAATAGGCGGTGTCGGAGGAAAAGGTGACCGACCAGCCGGGGCTGTCGAAGCGGAGCGCGAAGCAATCGGTCACGGGCGGGTGGTGGACTCGGAAGGCCGCGACGGAGAGGCCGTCGACGGGAAGCGGGCCTTCGGTGAATTCCTGTATTCTGACAAGGTCGCGCAGGTCGGGGCGACCCTCATCCGCGATGCGCAGGTCGATGTCGTAGCGGAGCGAGGCGACAAACCCGTCCCAAAGCGCGGCCGTGCCCGGGGGGCCGAAGACCTGCACCGGATGGGCGAGGCCGGTGGTCCATGCGGTATGCAGGAGCGGGCCCAGTTCCAGCACATGGTCGGAATGGAGATGGGTGAGAAAGACCAGATCGAGGGTCTTGAGGTCGATGCCCGCCTCGACCAGCGCCTTGGACACGCCGAGGCCGCAATCCACGACGCAGGCGCGCCCGCCGATGCAGAGCAGGGAGGCGGTGGGCATCGGGCCGCCGGGGCGGATGGCGGGGCCGCCTTTGGTCCCCAGAAGGACGAGCCGGTCGGGTCGGTCCATGGAATGCGCCCCCTGCGCCGTGTCGGTCATTTCTTGCCGGGTGTGGCGTCGCCCCCGTCGGGGCGCAGCGCTCCGTCGAATTTCTTTTCGAGCGAGGTCCAGCAGTCGATGTAATCGTCCTGAAGCGGGGCCTCGTGCGCGGCGAAGGCGGTGAGGTGCTGGGGAAAGCGGGTTTCGAACATGAAGGACATGGTGTTGTCGAGCTTGTGGGGTTTCAGCTCGGCGTTTGTGGCTTTCTCGAAGGCGTCGCGGTCGGGGCCGTGGGGCAGCATCATGTTGTGCAGCGACAGCCCGCCCGGAACGAAGCCCTGCGGTTTGGCGTCATACTGGCCGTAGATGTTGCCCATCAGCTCGGACATGACGTTCTTGTGGTACCAGGGCGGGCGGAAGGTGTTTTCGGCCACGAGCCAGCGTTCGCGGAACAGGATGAAATCGATGTTGGCCGTGCCCGGCTGGCCCGAGGGGGCGGTGAGCACGGTGAAGATCGACGGGTCGGGGTGGTCGAAGAGGATCGCGCCGACCGGGCAATAGGTGGTCAGGTCGTATTTGCAGGGCGCGTAATTGCCGTGCCATGCCACCACGTCGAGGGGCGATTGGGCGATTTCGGTCCGGTGGAACTGGCCGCACCATTTGACGGTGAGGGTGGAGGGCACCTCGCGGTCCTCGAAGGCGGCGACGGGCGTTTTGAAATCGCGGGGATTGGCCATGCAATTCGCGCCGATGGGGCCACGGCCCGGAAGCTCGAATTTCTGACCGTAATTCTCGCAGACGAAACCGCGGGCGGGGCCGTCGATCAGCTCCACCCGATAGACGAGGCCACGGGGGAGGATGGCGATTTCCTGCGGGGCGAGGTCGATGACGCCCAGTTCGGTGAGGAAGCGCAGGCGGCCCTGTTGGGGGACGACGAGCAATTCGCTGTCGGCGGAATAGAAGTAATCGTCCACCATGGAGGCGGTGACGAGATAGACGTGGGAGGCCATGCCCACCTGCGTGTTCACGTCGCCCGCCGTGGTCATGGTGCGCATGCCGGTGAGCCAAGTGAGGGTTTGAGCGTCTTGATGCGCTACCGCTTCGCTACTTGAGCGCTTCGGCATGGGCACCGGGTCCCAGCGGTATTGGCCGAGGCTGATGACATCGGGGTCGATATGGGGTGCGGTTTTCCAGTAGGGCAGCGCGATCTTTTCGTAGCGGCGCGAGTGTTTCACCGAAGGCCGGATGCGGTAGCACCATGTGCGTTCGGGCCGCGTGGCGGTGAAGGCGGTGCCCGAGAGCTGTTCGCCGTAAAGGCCATAGGCGCATTTCTGGGGCGAGTTCATGCCCTGGGGCAGGGCACCGGGCAGCGCCTCGGTTTCGAAATCATTGCCGAAGCCGGGCATGTAGCCCTGATGCGGGCCGGTCGGTCCCTGGGCCTGCACCATCGGGCGGGGGGTGCTTTGGTCGGTCATGTCGCGCCTCCGTCATCTGGGAGGGACATGGCACAGGAACGTTGCAATTGCAACGTTGGGGGCGAAAATGCGAAACGCCGCGCTTTGGGGGCGCGGCGTTCGGATGTGTCGAGGTTGGACAGGATCAGATCCCGAGGAAGGGCTGCGCGATCCGGGGCAGGAGGCCGTTGAATTTCAACCGCCCATCGGTGGCGATGAGGCAGATGCAATCCTCGCCCGGTTCGGCGACGGGGGTGTGATCGACCTGCTGGTCGGCCACCTCGATATCGCCACGGGCATAGACGCCATCGTCGTCGCGGAAGGCACCCTGAAGCACCAAGGTCATCTCGAGACCGCGGTGGGAATGCTGCGGCATGGCCTGACCGGCGGGGATGCAGATCAGCCGGGCCGTGGCATCGCCGTCGGAATAGACCACCGATTGCCGCGCGCCCAAGCCGATGCTGCGCCATTTCACGGCATCGGCATCGCCGCCGACGATCCGGCGGAGCGGTTCGGGAAAGATGCCGCGCACGGGCGCGGTGCGGCGCGTGGGTTTCATGCCGGCGATACGGGCCATGGTCTGTTCCAGGCTGTCGGCGCCGATGGGCGCCTCGTCCATATCGTCGAGCATGGCGCCGCCGACCGCCTCGTAACCCGCAAGACGCGCGCGGGCGTCATCGCTGAGCGAAACATGGGTCGCGACCACCAGATCGAAGGCCTGCGGCAGCACGCCGGCGGCGTAGCCCATCAGCAGGTCGTCGGGGATATTGTGGCGAATGGTCTGCATTCGTCGCCTTTCTCAGGTCATTGCGTGGCGCAACCTTTCCAGCGCCAACCTAATGCGGGACTTGATCGTGCCAAGGGGCAATCCGGTTTCGGCCGCGATTTCACTGTGAGTGAGGTCGCCGAAATACGCCCTTTCGATCAATTGCCGCTGTTTTTCGGGAAGCGTCCGGATCGCTTCGGCCAGTTTGGTCGTCTCTTGTTGCAGGGCGAGGACATCGGCCTGGTCGGGTGATTCTTCCGGACCCCAGGGCAATTCCTCGGGTTCGGGGCGGGCGTAGCGGCGCAACAGGTCGATCTTGCGGTTGCGTGCGATGGTGAAAATCCACGTCGACACGGCGGCCCGCGAGGGGTCGTAGAGATGCGCCTTGTTCCAGAGCGTGGCCATCACGTCCTGCATGCATTCCTCGGCCAGGGCCTCATCGGCCCCGGATTTCATCAAGAAAGCCTTTACCCGTGGGGCGAAGTGGCGAAACACCTCGGCAAAGGCGGTCTGGTCCTGTGATCGTGCGATGGCGGAGATCTTGTCCGCCCATTGCACGTCGATGGTGTCTTGTGCTGTCACCGCCTCACGCCGCCTTTCGTGCCCAAGCGCCATGGACCGCGCCACGGGGGCGACGGTCGGAGCTTGGGCTGTATGGTCCGCACGGTCGTTCGACAACAGCATATCGTCCTTACGCCGAATGCCCTAGACCGGATCAAAAATAAATTCTTTGATCTGTGCGGGGTTGCGTTTCGTAAGCCTGACAAACGCAAGCTTGGCCAAGCGCCACATCCGCAACCGAAGGAACGACCGACAGATGCCATTCGAACACCCGGCCCAGGCGCCGAAACGCATTGCCGTGATCGGCGCAGGGATTTCCGGCATGGGCGCGGCCTATCACCTGGCCGACAGCCATGCCGTCACCCTGTTCGAGGCCGAGGGCCGTCTGGGCGGCCATGCGCGCACGGTGGTCGCGGGCAAGCGCGGGGATCAGCCGGTGGATACCGGGTTCATCGTGTTCAACAACGTGAACTATCCCCACATGGTCAAGCTGTTCGCGGAACTGGACGTGCCGGTCGCGCTGTCGGACATGAGTTTCGCGGCCTCGATCGGGGGTGGAAAGATCGAATACGGGCTGCGCAGCCTGAACGCGCTTTTCGCGCAGAAATCGAACATGGTGCGGCCCGGATTTTTGCGGATGGTGCGCGACCTGATGCGGTTCAATGCGCAGGCCGAAGAGGTCGCCACCGACAGCACGGTCACGCTGGGCGAGCTGATGGACCAGATGGGCATGGGCCAATGGTTCCGCGACTATTACCTGACGCCGATTTCGGGCGCGATCTGGTCGACGCCCAAGGAAGAGATCATGGAGTTCCCTGCGCAGGCGCTGGTGCGGTTTTTCCGCAACCATCACCTGTTGCAGGCCACGGGCCAGCACCAATGGTACACGGTCCGGGGCGGGTCCATCGAATATGTCTGCCGGCTGGAGCGCGCGATGCGGGCCAAGGGCGTGGATATCCGGCTGGCCAGCCCCATCACGGCGGTCAAGCGCGGGCAAGGCGGTGTCGAGATCCTGCATGGCGGCGATTGGGAGGGGTTCGACGAGGTGGTTTTCGCCACCCATTCGGATGACAGCCTGCGGATGCTGGCCGACCCGACCCCGCAGGAAAGCGCCGCGCTGGGGGCTGTGCGGTATCAGCCCAACACCGCCGTGCTGCATGCCGATGCGCGCGCCATGCCCAAGCGGCGGGTGACGTGGTCGTCGTGGAACTATACCGAGCGCGAGGGCCACGAGGGCGGGCCCATCGATCTGACCTATTGGATGAATTGCCTGCAGCCGATCCCCGAAAGCGATCCCTTGTTCGTGACGCTGAACAGCCGCGCGCCCATCGACGACAAGTTGATCTATGACACGGCGGAATTCCGGCATCCGGTCTATGACCTTGCCGCATTGGCCGCGCAGGGTACGGTCCGCGCGATGAACGGCCAGAACAACACCTGGTTCTGCGGGGCATGGATGAAGAACGGCTTCCACGAGGACGGATATTCCAGCGCCATCGACGTGGTGAACGCGATGGCGGCGCGCGACGGGGCGGCTGTCGCCGCATGAGCGCGGTCGAGCATATCGCGGGCTCGACCTTTCACGGGCGGCGGGGTGCGGTGGAGAATGCCTTCACCTATTCCATCGATTACGTGCTGCTGGATGCCGAAGAGGCGCGGCCAAGCGCGCCCTGGCTGTTCGGGCGCAACCGCGCAGGCCTGACCGCGCTGCATGACGCCGATCATGGCGGGCCGCCCAAGGCGGGGCGCGGCGCGCCATGGGCGCGGGAGGTGTTGGCCGCGCATGGGCTGGCGGATGTCACGGGTGGCAAGCTGATGCTGCTCGCGCAGCCAAGGATGCTGGGCCATGTGTTCAACCCGGTGTCCTTTTGGCTGGCGCATGATGCGGCGGGGGCGATGCGGGCGGTGATCGCGGAGGTGACGAACACGTTCGGCGACCGGCATTCCTATCTCTGCGCGAGGGAGGATCGGGCGCCGATCACCCGCGAGGATGTGTTGAGCGCGCAGAAGATCATGCATGTCTCGCCTTTTCAGCCGATCGCGGGGGGCTACACGTTCCGTTTCGACATCCGGGAGGATCGGGTGGGGATCTGGATCGATTATGCCACCGGGAACGAGGGCGTTCTGGCGACGCTGACGGGTCGGCGCGCGGCCCTGACCACGTTTGGCATCTTGCGGTCCGCGCTGCGCCGTCCCCTGGGGGCGCGGCGGGTTCTGGCCCTGATCCATTGGCAGGCGCTGAAGCTCTGGTGGAAGGGCGCGCCCTATCGCGTGCGCCCCGAACCGCCCGAGCGCGAAGTGTCCTGAGCATGGCGCCTGCCCCGTCCCGACCGGGTTACGCGGTTTTCGCGGGCATGCTGGCTGCGGCGGGCCTGCCGATCTACATCCACGCGCCCAAGGTCTATGTCGACAGCTATGGCGTGGGCCTGGGTGCGCTGGCGGGCGTGTTGTTCGCGTTGCGGCTGTTCGACGTGGTGCAGGACCCGGCCCTTGGCTGGTTGGCGGAACGGCTGCGGGCCCGGCGCGGGCTGGCGGTGGCGGGGGGTGTCGCGGTTCTGGCGGGATCGATGCTGGGGCTGTTTGCGATAGCGCCGCCCATCGTACCGGTCTGGTGGTTCGCGCTGATGATGACGGGGCTGTTTTCGGCTTTCTCGTTTTTGACGATCTGCATGTATGCCCAAGGGGTCGCGGCGGCCCCGAGATTGGGCGAACAGGGCTATCTGCGGTTGGCGGCATGGCGGGAGACGGGCGCGCTCCTCGGCGTCTGCGCCGCCGCCGTCGCGCCGACGGTTTTGGATGCGACGGGCGATCCCTATGGCAATTTCGCGCTGGGCTTTGCGCTGGTTTGCGCGCTGGCGCTGTGGCTGATGCGCGGGCAATGGCGGGGCGAGGCGGCACTCGCCGGCGGGAGCGGGTTCGCGGTGGTTCTGGCCGATCCGGTGGCGCGGCGGTTGCTGATCGTGGCGCTGATGAACGCGGCCCCGGTCGCGGTCTCGTCCACCTTGTTCCTGTTCTACGTGGAAAGCGTGCTGGAGGCGCCGGGGTGGGAAGGGCCGCTGTTGCTGTTGTTCTTTCTTGCGGCGGCGGGATCTGCACCGGTCTGGACGCGGCTTGCGGCACGGTTCGGGGCAAGGGCGATGCTTTTGGCGGCGATGGCGCTGGCGATTGTGTCCTTTTCGCTCGTCCTGGGATTGGGGGCGGGGAATACGACGCTGTTCGCCCTGATCTGCCTGGCCTCGGGCGCGGCGCTGGGAGCCGATTTCGCGCTCTTGCCCGCGTTGTTTGCGCGGCGGCTGGAGGAGATCGCGCCGGAGGCGGCGGCGGGATTCGGACTGTGGGCTTTCGTGTCCAAGTTGACGCTCGCCTTTGCGGCGGTGGTGCTGTTGCCCGCGCTGGAGGGGGCGGGGTTCGTGTCGGGGGGTGAGAGCCCGCAAGGCGCGCTCGATCTTTTGACATGGCTATATGCGCTGGTGCCCTGTGTCCTGAAACTGGGCGCGATGGCGGTGCTGGCGACCACGGCGCTGCCCGAGGGCGGGCGCGGGACCGGAAAGGAGCGGTGATGCGGGACTGGAACGGGAAGAGATATTGGCTGGTCGGGGCCTCCGAAGGATTGGGCCGGGCGCTGGCGCTCAAGATGAGCCGGGCGGGGGCGGAGTTGATCCTGTCGGCGCGGTCGGGCGAGCGGCTGGAGGCCTTGGCCGCCGAACTGCCGGGGCGGGCGCGGGTCGTGCCGATGGATATCGCCGACCGCGAGAGCGTGAAGGCCGCCCGCGCGGAGGCGGGCGAGATCGACGGCATGATCTTTCTGGCCGGTGTCTATTGGCCGCTGTCGGCCAAGGCCTGGGATGCCGAGGCGGTCGAGACCATGTTCGACGTGAACCTGACCGGGGCGGCGCGGGTTCTGGGCGAGGTGGTGCCGGGTTTCGTCGCGCGCGACCGGGGCCATATTGTGCTGACCGGGAGCCTGTCGGGGTTTCGGGGATTGCCCGGGGCCATCGGCTATGCGGCGTCGAAGGCGGGGCTGTATTCGCTGGCCGAATCGCTGGACGGCGATCTGAAGGACACGGGCGTCGAGGTGCAGCTGGTGAACCCCGGGTTCATCAAGACGCGGCTGACCGACAAGAACGATTTCACCATGCCCTTCATCATGGAGCCCGAGGCGGCGGCGGATGTGTTTTTCGAACACATGACGGCAGGCGGTTTCGCGCGGAGTTTCCCGACGCTTTTCAGCCTCGTGTTCCGGCTGAGCGCCTTTTTGCCCCATGGGCTCTACCGGCGGCTGTTTTTCTGAAACCGCGCGGCTGTTTGCGGCAGATCAAGGACCGGCGCGTGTTTGCCATGTCCCATGGTCGCGACAGGACCGCGAGGAGGAGAGGCGCGATGGATATCCCGGCAAGCATGGTGGCCCAGGTGATCTTGATGGGTCACGAGATCGAACGGGCGGAGGGCGAATTGCGCGCCTTCATCGAGGGCATGACGGAGGATGCGCAAGCCGAACTGGTCGCGCTTTACTGGATCGGGCGGGGCAGTTTCGAGGTCGAGGATTGGGCCGAGGCCGTGGCGACCGCGCGCGCAGAGGCGACGACGCCCACCGCCGATTACCTGCTCGGCAGCCCGCATTTTGCCGATCACCTGGAAGCGGGGGCGGAAGCCATGGGCCTGGATGTGGCCGGCGCGGAAGACGACCTGATGTGAGCCGCCGGGCGTCGGGCGGCGGATATCCGTATTCGGTGAAGATGAGGGGGCCCTTGTGTGGAGGCGTGACCGGGACCCCCAGCCGAGCCGCGCGTGCCACGGGCCGGGCCTGCATATTTGTGGAAAGATGAAGCCGGGGGGCGGTTTCAGTATTCCGTGCGGGCGTGGAGCCGGTCGGGCGTGTCGAGATGGGGCGTGGCGTTGAAGCCCGAGAGGATCTGCGCCTCTGGCAGGACCATCACGCGGTGGATCGAGCAATTGCGGATCGGCACGAGGAGATGGGCCATCCGCGCGATGTCGAGGTCGAGGAGATGGCGCGCCATCATGCCGATCACCCCGCCCGAGGTGACGCAGAGCACCCGGCGACCGGGGCGGGCGGCGATGGTCAGCATCTCGGCCACGCGGGATTCGAAATCGAGATAGCTTTCGTTGCCCTGGATCTCGGCGCGCTGCCAGGCCTTCATCACGTCGGTGATGTGGTGGACGAAGTTTTCGGGCGTGGCGGGGGGCGTGCCGTTTTTCGCGGCATGGGCCTGGGTCAGGTTGAAGTAGTCAAGTTCGTTCAGGCGGGGATCGATTTCGGGCTCTGCGCCCATGTCGCCCATGGCGGCGAGCGTTTCGCGGTGGCGGC
The DNA here is from genome assembly GCF_036322625.1 of Roseicyclus marinus. NCBI lineage: Bacteria > Pseudomonadati > Pseudomonadota > Alphaproteobacteria > Rhodobacterales > Roseobacteraceae > Roseicyclus > Roseicyclus marinus. The sequence continues at coordinate 34,749 of NZ_AP027266.1, forward strand.
GAAGCGAGCCCGTCAGCACCCGGTCGAAGGGCGCGTCATGGCTGCGCAGCCAGTCGCCCAGCCAGCGCGCCTGCTGGTGGCCGAGATCGGAGAGGCGGTCGTAGCCGTCTTCGTCCTGGGCTGCGGAATTTGCCTGTCCGTGGCGGACCAGAACCAATTCGCCCATGTCGCATTCCCCTTGCTGCTCTTGCGGAGGTCATGGGGGATGGGGCGGGCGGGCGCAACCCCGGCTGGACGGGGCGGCATCCGCGTGGTTCAAACGGGGCATGAGCAGAATTCCCGTCGATCCCGCCCGTTTCCTGTCCGATCTTCATGCGCTGCGCCGGTTCGGCGGCGATGCGTCCAGCAAGGGTGTGCGCCGCCGCGCGCTGACCGAGGCCGATATCGCCGCGCGCGATTGGCTGGCGGAACGGATCGAGGAGGCGGGGCTGGAGGCGCGGATCGACCCCTTGGGCAATGTCTTCGGCCTGGCGGAGGGGCGGTCGCTATTGCTGGGGTCGCATTCGGACACGCAGCCCGAGGGCGGGTGGCTGGATGGGGCGTTGGGCGTGATCGCGGCGCTGGAGGTCGCGCGGGCGGCGAAGGAGGCGGGCGGGCCGCCGATTTCGGTCGTGAGTTTCGAGGATGAGGAAGGGCGGTTCGGCGCGCTGACGGGCAGTTCGGTCTGGGCCGGGAAATTGTCGCTGGAGGCGGCGGACCGGTTGGTCGCGACCGATGGGACGGGATTTGCGCAAGCACGGGCGGCTTTGGGCGACAGGGTCGGGGAATTCGTCGATCCCGCGCGCTTCAGCGGGTTTCTGGAGATGCATATCGAGCAAGGCCCGGTGTTGCATGAGGCGGGCGAGGCGATCGGCGTGGTGACGGGGATCGTGGGTCTGCGGCAGGTGCAGGTCACCGTGCGCGGTCAGCAGAACCACGCGGGCACGACGCCGATGGCGCATCGCAAGGATGCCTTTACGTTGGCGGCGAGGATCGCCACGGCGCTGCCCGAGCGGTTCGCCAATATCGTGACGCCGCAATCGGTCTGGACCATCGGGCATATCGTGCTGCATCCCGGCGCGTCCTCGGTCGTGCCGGGGCGGGCGGAATTTTCGCTGCAATGGCGCGATATCGATGCGGACCGGCTGGACCGGATGGAAGCGGCGATCATGGGGCTGTTGGAGGATGTGGCCGCCGAGAGCGGCTGCGAGGTGACGAGCGCGCGGTTGCGCCATGATCTGGCGCCGATGCCGATGGACCCAAGCATGCAGGCGGCGCTGTCGGCGGCGGCGGAGGCGGTCGCGCCGGGGCGGTGGCGGGCCATGCCCTCGGGCGCGTTGCATGATGCGTCGAACCTGGCCGGGTTGATGCCGGTGGGGATGGTCTTTGTCCCGTCGATCGGGGGGATTTCCCACGATTTCGCGGAGGATACGGGCGAGGACGATCTTGTGACCGGGTTGCAGGTTCTGGCGGAGGCTGCGGCGCGGTTGGGGTGAGGCTTCACCCCCAGACCACATCGCCCAGAAAGATGTAGCCTGCGCCGTAGATCGTCTTGATCAGGCGGGGGTTTTTCGGGTCTTCGCCGAGCTTGGTGCGCAGGCGCGAGATGCGGACGTCCATGGCGCGGTCGAAACTGTCACCGGCCGCGCCGCCCAGGCTTTCCTGCATCTGCTGGCGCGAGATCAGGCGCTTGGGCGCTTCGAGGAAGAGGCGCAGCACCTCGCCCTCGGCATGGGAGAAGCTGGTCTCCGTGCCCGAGGCATCGACGAGCAGGTAGCGGTCGAAATGGGCGGTCCAGCCGTTGAAACGGGCGGTGTCGAGGCTTTGGCCTGCGGCCTTGGGGGTGCGCAGGCGCGCGCGGATGCGGGCCACGACCTCGGCCGGGTCGAAGGGTTTGATGATGTAATCGTCGGCGCCAAGCTCGAGCCCGGTCACGCGGTCCTGCACCTGCGCGCGGCCCGAGATGATGATGATCGCGGCCCCCGATTCGAGGGCAAGGCGGTGGACGAGGGCCAGCCCGTCGCGGTCGGGCAGGCCGAGGTCCACGAGGCAGACATCGGGGGTGGAGCGCGCGAGTGCCGCCTCGAAATCGGCGGCGCGGCCATAGGTGGCGGTGCGAAAGCCCGCTTCGGTCAGCGTGTCGGAGAGGAGCGCGCGGATTTGCGGCTCGTCGTCGAGAATGGCGACGAGGGGCTGGGTCATGCCGCGGCCTCCTGAAGGAAAAGGGCCTGAAGCATGGTCTGGTCCACGGGTTTCTGGAGGACGGGCCAACGGATCGCGCCGGTGGCGCGGATCGGGTCGGTGGCGGGCAGCGAGGTCATGAGCGCCAGCCGCAGCGCGGGCGCGCGGGCGGCGATGCGCGACAGGAGATCGACGCCATCGCCCGCGCCGAGGCGGATGTCGGAGAGGACCCAGTCGATGCCGGGGATGTCGCAAAGCGCCAGCGCCTCGTCCGTGGAGGCGGCTTCGATCACCTGATGGCCGAGATCGGTCAGTGCATCGCGGACATCGGCGCGAATCTCGGGCGTATCTTCGACAAGGAGGATGAGGAGGGGGCGGGTTTCGACCTCGGCGGGGCGGAGCGGCAGGCGCAGGGTGACGGCGGCCCCGCCGGTGGACAGGTTTTCGAGGCGGAGCTGGCCGCCCGCCAGTTTCGTCTGGTCATAGACCATGGAGAGGCCGAGGCCCGAGCCGGCATCGCCCTTGGTGGTGAAGAACGGGTCGAGCGCGCGGGCAAGCGCGGCTTCGGAAAAGCCGGGGCCGGTGTCGGTGACAGTGATGTCGAGCCATGTGTCCTGCACGGCGGCAAGGCGGATGGCGATCTGGCCGGGGTGCGGGCCGATGGCATCGCGGGCGTTGAGGACGAGGTTGAGCAACGAATCCTGCAAGCCGCCGGTATCAAGCATCAGCGCGGGCGCGGTCACGTCATTGGCGAGGGTCAGCTCGATCTCGGGCGGGAGCGTGGCGCGGGCGAGCGGCGCGAGGGTGGCGAGGAAATCGGCCAGCCGTGTGGGCGCTTCGCGCGGGTCATGGGGGCCGGTCATGCGGGCGATCTTGTTCAGAAGATCGCCCCCGCGCCGGGCGGCGGCACGGGTCGCGCCGGTCAGTTCGCGCGCGCCATCGGGCAGGGCGAGGCGGTCGAGCCGCCCCTGCAGCCCGAGGATGATCGTCAGGAGATTGGCGAAGTCATGCGCAAGGCCGCTGGTCAGTTGGGCGGCTAATTCGCGTTTGTGGGTCTGGGCCAGCGCCGCCTTGGCCTGCGTTTCCTCGGTCAGGTCGGTGGACAGGAGATAGACGCCGGTGATCGGGTCGCCGGGGGCCGTCTGGTCGGGGGTGAAGGCGGTGCGGATGCGCCGACCGCTGTCGGTTTCGGTGAATTCCAGAACGCTTGCCTCGCCCGCCAGCGCGCGGGTGAGATGCGGGCGGAGCCGCGTGGCGGTCTGTGCGCCGAGCGCCTGTTCGAAGGTGAGACCCACGATATCGCTTTGCCGACCGGGCAGGAGCGAGGAGAGGCGGCGGTTGGTATAGGTATAGACGCCGTCACGGTCGACGCGGGCGATATGGGCGGGCGTCATTTCGGTGGTCAGGCGGGTGCGGGCCTCCATCTCGGTCAATTCGGCCTTGGCCTCTTCGAGCTGGGCGATGGTTGCTTCGAGCGCGCGGTTGGTGGCGGCCAGTTCCTCGGTATAGGTCAGGACCTTTTCGGACAGTTCCTCGGACCTTGCTCGGAGCAATTCCTCTTGGCGCTTGATGGCGGTGATGTCGGTGTAGACGGTGACCCAGCCGCCTTCGGGGAGGGGCGAGCCTTCGACGCTGATCATGCGGCCATTGGCGCGGCGGCGTTCCATGTAATGGGGCTGGAAGGCGCGGGCCTGTTCGACGCGGGTGCGGGTGAAGCTGTCGATATCGTCGATATCCCCGTATTCGCCGGTTTCCACGAGGTAGCGGATCGTATCCTCGAAGGGCGCGCCGGGGGTGACGAGGCGTTCGGGCAGGCCGAACATGGTCTGGAAGGGGCGGTTGCAGACGGCAAGGCGCAGATCGGCGTCATAGATCGAGAGCGCCTGCTGGATCAGGTTCAACCCAGCGCGCGTCAGGTGATCGGTGCCTGTGCGTGGCGGCATCCTTGGCATTCCTCCCCCCATCATGGCTGACCGGGCCGGGGCGATCCGTCAAGCGGGGCCGGGCCGTTGTTACAATTCGAAAGATTTGCGCAAAACTGGGGCAAAACTTGACCGACTTCCATGATGTGTCATCGTGACGTGGTGCAGCCCTGCCTGCGCATGGTGGACGCCGGGAAGAGGAGCCCGGCGAGGGGAGGATTGGTTTTGGCTCAGACAGACGCACCCACGGGTGTTCCCGATTCCGTGCCCGCGCTTTTGGCGCGGAACGTGGCACAATTCGGTTCCAAGCCCGCCTATCGGGAAAAGGAATTCGGCATCTGGCAAAGCTGGACCTGGGCCGAGGCCGCCGAGGAGATCGAGGCCATCGCGCTGGGCCTGTTGGTGCTGGGGGTGAACCGGGGCGACCATGTCGCCATCATCGGTCGCAACCGGCCCGCGCTTTATTGGTCGATGGTCGCGGCGCAAAAGGTGGGGGCGGTTCCCGTGCCGCTCTACCAGGACGCGGTGGCCGAAGAGATGGCCTATGTGCTGGAGCATTGTTTCGCGCGGTTCGTGATCTGCGGCGACCAGGAACAGGTCGACAAGGTGCTGGAGGTGCAGGAGCGCGTGCCCCAGATCGAGCACATCATCTACCAGGATGCGCGGGGGCTGAGGAAATACGACCATTCCAAGCTGCATTCGCTGGCCAGCGTTCAGGCCGAGGGGCGGGCGGCGCAGGAGCGGCTTGGGCAGGAGCTGGCGACGCGCGAGGCGGAGCTGGATTTCAACTCGACCTGCGTGATGCTGTATACGAGCGGCACGACCGGCAAGCCCAAGGGCGTCGTCCTGTCCAACCGCAACATCATCATGACCGCCAAGGCGTCGAGCGAATTCGACGGGCTGCGCGCGGATGACGAGGTTCTGGCCTATCTGCCGATGGCCTGGGTGGGCGATTTCATCTTTTCCATCGGTCAGGCCTATTGGGCGGGGTTCTGCGTGAACTGCCCGGAATCGGCGGAAACGATGATGACCGATCTGCGCGAGATCGGGCCGACCTATTTCTTTGCGCCGCCGCGCGTGTTCGAGACACTGCTGACGCAGGTGATGATCCGGATGGAGGATGCGGGCGCGTTCAAGCGCAAGATGTTCCACCATTTCCTGGAACACGCGAAGACCGTGGGTCCGCAATTGCTGGACGGCAAGCCCGTGGGCATGGCCGACCGGCTGAAATACGCCTTGGGCAACCTGCTGGTGATCGGGCCCTTGAAGAACACGCTGGGGCTGACGCGCATCCGGGTGGGGTATACGGCGGGTGAGGCGATCGGGCCCGAGATCTTCGATTTCTACCGGGCGCTGGGGATCAACCTCAAGCAGCTTTACGGGCAGACGGAGGCGAGCGTCTTCATCACCCAGCAACCCGATCACGAAGTGCGGCCCGATACGGTCGGCGTCCCCTCGCCCGGGGTGGAGCTGCGCATCGCGGAAAATGGCGAGGTCTATTACCGGAGCCCCGGGGTTTTCGTGGAATATTACAAGAACCCTGAAAGCACGGCCTCGACCAAGGATCCGGATGGGTGGGTCGCCACGGGCGATGCCGGCTTCATCGAGGAAGGCACGGGGCATCTGCGGATCATCGACCGGGCCAAGGATGTGGGCAAGATGGCCGATGGCAGCCTGTTCGCGCCCAAATACGTCGAGAACAAGCTGAAATTCTTTCCCAACATCCTTGAGGCTGTGGTGTTCGGGAATGGAAGGGATTTCTGCACCGCCTTCATCAACATCGACCTGACGGCGGTGGGCAACTGGGCCGAGCGCAACAACATCGCCTATGGGTCCTACCAGGAATTGGCGGGGCACGAGCGGGTTCTGGGCATGATCCAGGGCCATGTCGAAGAGGTGAACCGCAGCCTTGCCGATGACGCGATGCTGTCGGGTTGCCAGGTGCATCGCTTCCTTGTGCTGCACAAGGAGCTGGACGCCGATGATGGCGAGCTGACCCGCACCCGCAAGGTGCGCCGCCGGATCATCGAGGAGAAATTCGCCGATCTGATCGACGCGCTCTATGCGGGCAAGGCCCAGCAATACACCGAGACGGAAGTGACCTACGAGGACGGACGCAAGGGCAAGATCAGCGCAACGCTGGAATTGCGCGACGCGATGGTCGTGGGGGCCGGGCCCGAGACGCGGGTGGCGGCGGAATGAGCGGGGGCGCGCAGGGGGGCATGGCGATGCACGATGCGGCACAGGATGTGACCGTCACCGCCGATGGGCGCACCATCGGGGGCGTGGTGATGGAGATGCGCAACATCACGCTGCGATTCGGCGGCGTGGTGGCGATCAAGGACATCAGTTTCGACATCCGCGAGGGCGAGATCCGGGCGATCATCGGGCCCAATGGCGCGGGCAAGTCGTCGATGCTCAACGTCATCTCGGGGTTCTACCACCCGCAGGAGGGCGAGGTGATCTATCGCGGGTCCAAGCGCCCGCCGATGAAACCCTTTCAGGTGGCCCGCCAGGGCATCGCCCGTACGTTCCAGAACATCGCGCTTTTCGAGGGGATGACGGTTCTGGACAACGTGATGACCGGCCGTCTGAACCACATGAAGGCCAGTATCCTCGACCAGGCGATCTGGTGGGGCAAGGCGCAGCGCGAAGAGGTGGAGAACCGCCGCAAGGCCGAGGAGGTCATCGATTTCCTCGAGATCCAGAACATCCGCAAGACGCCCGTGGGCCGCCTGCCCTATGGTCTGAAGAAGCGGGTGGAGCTGGCGCGCGCGCTGGTGGCGGAACCCAAGATCCTGCTTCTCGACGAACCCATGGCGGGGATGAACGTCGAGGAGAAGGAGGACATGAGCCGCTTCATCCTGGATGTGAACGACGAATTCGGGACCACCATCGTGCTGATCGAGCATGACATGGGCGTGGTCATGGACCTGTCGGACCGCGTGGTCGTGATGGATTACGGCAAGAAGATCGGGGACGGTACGCCCGACGAGGTGCGCCGCAACCAGGAGGTCATCGACGCCTACCTGGGGGTGTCCCATGACTGACCCCCGCCCGATCCGCCCCGTCGCATACAAGGGAGGCCGCGATGCCTGACCAGTTGATCTTTGCCATGGAGGTCATGCTCAACGGCCTTCTGAACGGGGTGATGTATGCGCTGGTGGCGCTGGGCTTCGTCCTGATCTTCAAGGCGAGCGGAATCTTCAACTACGCGCAGGGGGTCATGGCGCTGTTTGCCGCCATGACGCTTGTGGGCATCCAGCAGGGCCGCGTGCCGTTCGGCCATCTGATCAACGAGATCTTCGGCACCGACATCCATTATTTCGGCTGGACCGTTCCGGCCTTTGCGGCCATCGCGCTGACGGTTCTGGTGATGGTCGTCTTTGCCTGGCTGGTGCAGCGCTTCGTGTTCAAGCACCTGGTCGGGCAGGAACCCATCATCCTGTTCATGGCGACCATCGGCCTGGCCTATTTCCTGGAAGGTGTGTCGGACCTGATGTGGGGCTCGGAAATCCGCAACATGGATGTGGGCCTGCCGCAGGGGATCAACGACTGGATCGACAGCACGACCTTTGACATCTTTGGCTACGGGTTCTTCATCGACAATCTCGACATCTCGGCGGCCATCGTGGCGGGGCTGTTGGTGGCGGGGCTGATCGCTTTCGCGCAATACACCAAGCAGGGCCGCGCGATGCGGGCGGTGGCCGATGACCACCAGGCCGCGCTGAGTGTCGGCATCAAGCTCAACTATGTCTGGGTTCTGGTCTGGTCGCTGGCGGGGATCGTGGCACTGGTGGCGGGGATCATGTGGGGCTCGAAGCTGGGCGTGCAGTTCAGCCTGTCGCTGATCGCGCTCAAGGCGCTGCCGGTGCTGATGCTGGGCGGTTTCACCTCGATCCCCGGGGCGATCATCGGGGGGCTGATCATCGGGGTGGGCGAGGCGCTGTTCGAGTTTTCGATCGGTCCGATGATCGGTGGCGCGACCGAGAACTGGTTCGCCTATGTGCTGGCGCTCGTTTTCCTCGTGTTCCGGCCGCAGGGCCTGTTCGGCGAGAAGATCATCGAGAGGGTGTGAGCCGGATCATGTGGTTGACGGCGAAAATAGATGCTGACGCGCGGCCCGCTTCGCGGCAAGCTGGTGGCGCGCCGGAGGTCGGACGGGGAGGTTCGGCCACGCGCGCCCTTGGGAGGACAGATGGCGATGGCATTGGACGAGTTGCAAAAGCCCAACATCGGCACGCCGGATTACGCGCGGGGCGCGGTGTCGACCGGGCGCAAGCTTTGGGCGGTCCTGACGACGGTGGGGTTCGGCCTGTTCTGGGTCGCGGGCTTGTTCCTGGCGGCCAGCGTGATCGGCGGGCAGCCGATAGCCTGGGGCATGGTGGTGCTGTGCGGCCTGGGATTGGCCGTGGGCATCTACGGGCGGCGCCGGGTCGAATTCGGCTGAGGCCGCAGGCCACCAACATATCGGACAAGCAGGCAGGCATTAAGCGCCGGGGCGGGATGCCCTGTCGTGGGCGTCATGCTGCGCAAGGGAAGGGGAGCGGCGATGTTCTATCGTGAGGCCGGCGATTTCAAGACGAGCTACACCGCGGACAACCAGACCTTTCCGATCCGGTTCGACCGCTACCGCTATTACATCGTGCTGGCCATCGGTGCGGGGATCATCCCCTTTGTCATCACCGATTACTGGGCGAGCGCCATCCTGATCCCCTTTGTCATCTATGCCATCGCGGCCATCGGGCTGAACATCCTGACGGGCTATTGCGGGCAGGTGTCCTTGGGCACGGGCGGGTTCATGGCGGTGGGGGCCTATACCTCCTACAAGCTGATGACGGCCTTTCCGGGGCTCGACATGATCACGATCACGCTTTTGTCGGGGGCGATGACGGCGATGGTGGGGCTGGCCTTCGGCCTGCCGTCGCTCAGGATCAAGGGGTTCTACCTGGCCGTTGCGACGCTGGCGGCGCAGTTCTTTCTGGTCTGGGTCTTCAACAAGGTGCCGTGGTTCTACAATTATTCCGCCTCGGGCCAGATCAACGCGCCCGAGCGGTTGATCCTGGGCCAGGCGGTCACGGGACCCAATGCCGAGGCCTGGGCGAAATACCTGTTCTGCCTTTTGTTCCTGTTCGTGCTGGCCTGGGTTGCGCGCAACCTGACGCGGGGCGCGATGGGGCGGCAGTGGATGGCGATCCGGGACATGGACATCGCCGCAGAGATCATCGGGGTGAACCCGCTCAAGGCGAAACTGTCGGCTTTCGCGGTCTCGTCCTTTTACGTGGGCATCTCGGGGGCGCTGTTGTTCACCGTCTACCTGGGCGCGGTCGAGGTGGGCGAGGCCTATGGCATCCAGAAATCCTTTCTCGTGCTGTTCATGATCATCATCGGCGGCCTTGGATCGATCTTTGGCAGTTTCGCGGGCGCGGCGTTCATGGTGCTTTTGCCGGTCGCGCTGAAGGTTCTGCTTGTCGACACGATGGGCTGGGATACGGCGCTGGCCACCCATTTCCAGTTCGTGATCGTGGGCTTTTTGATCATGTTCTTCCTGATCGTCGAGCCGCATGGATTGGCGCGGCTTTGGGCGCTGATGAAGGAGAAGCTGAGATTGTGGCCCTTCCCGCATTGAGCGGGAGGCGCGGGCGACGCTTGCCCGCCACAGGATGCGGCCCGCGCGGGGAGGCGGGGGCTGCCAAGCGAGAAACCCGGCATCGAACCGGGGCGAGAGACAAGATCGGATCAACCCAAGGGAGGATAACCCCGATGAAGAAACTGCTTACCACGGTCGCCGCCGGTGCCATGCTGGCCACCCCGGCATTCGCCGACCTGATGTTCCCCGACCTGTCCTATCGGACCGGCCCCTTTGCCGCCGGCGGCATCCCGTTCTCGGATGGCTACCAGGATTACTTCACGCTGCTCAATCAGCGTGACGGCGGCATCGGCGGCGTGCCGGTGCGGGTGGTGGAATGCGAAACCGCCTACAACACCGAGCGCGGCGTGGAATGCTACGAGGCGACCAAGGGCGATGGCGCGCTGGTCTATCAGCCGCTGTCGACCGGCATCACCTATCAGCTGATCCCGCGCGCGACCGCAGATGGCATCCCGCTGCACACGATGGGCTATGGCCGGACATCCGCCGTGAACGGCGAAATCTTCAGCCACGTGTTCAACTACCCGGCGAATTACTGGGACGCGGCCTCGGTCATGATCAACGTGCTGCTGGAAGAAAACGGCGGCTCGCTCGAGGGCAAGACCATCACGCTCCTTTACCACAACTCGGCCTATGGCCGTGAGCCGATCCGCACGCTGGAGACGCTGGCAGCCCAGCACGGCTTCACCCTGACGCAGATCGCGGTCGACAGCCCCGGCCAGGAGCAGGGCAACCAGTGGCTGCAGATCCGCCGCGAACGGCCCGATTACGTGCTGTTCTGGGGCTGGGGCGTGATGAACCAGGTCGCCATCCAGGAAGCGATCAACATCCGCTACCCGCTGGAGAATTTCATCGGGAACTGGTGGGCGGGTGCCGATCATGACGTGGCCTCGGCGGGCGAGGCGGCAGCCGGTTACCGCGCGCTGAACATGAACCGTCTGGGCGACATGCCGGTCTTCGCGGAGATCCAGCAGCATGTGATCGATGCGGGCCTTGCCGCGGGCGACGGCACGAACCTGGGTTCGGTGCTTTATACGCGGGGCATGTATGCCGCGATGCTGGCCGCCGAGGCCGCGCGCACGGCGCAGGAGATCCATGGCGTCGGTGACATCACGCCCGCGATGATGCGCGACGGGATGGAAGCGCTGGTCATGACCAATGCCCGGATGGAAGAGCTGGGCATGCCGGGCGTCGGGCCGGAATTCGCGGTGAGCTGCGCCGATCACGGCGGCACCGGCCAGGCGATCATGACCCAGTGGAACGGGACGGAATGGGTCACGCTGACCGATTTCATCTCGCCCGATGACAGCGTGACGGGGCCGCTGGTTCTGGAGGATTCGGCAGCATACGCCGCCGAGGCCGGGATCGAGGCGCGCACCTGCCCGGCGAGCTGAGGCCAAACCCCGGCGGCGGCGCGGGCCGTCGCCGCCGGGAGTTGCATATTTTTGGAAAGATGAAGGTGGGGGTGGGTCACCGACTTTGACCGCCCGTTAACCTTAACCGGATGTGACCGCGCCCTGACGGGTGTTCGAGAGGGGGAGAGCCCGGACATGCTGGACCAGCCTGTGGAGAGCCATGGCGATGGCGTCGCGCCGGAACTGTCGGGGGCGGAGACGCTTCTGGAGGTCACCAATATCGAGGTGATCTACAACCATGTGATCCTGGTGCTGAAGGGCGTGAGCCTGAAGGTGCCGAAAGGCGGCATCACCGCGCTGCTTGGCGGCAATGGCGCGGGCAAGACCACGACGCTCAAGGCGATTTCCAACCTGCTCCATTCCGAGCGCGGCGAGGTGACCAAGGGGTCGATCACCTATCGCGGGGAAAGGGTGCAGGACCTCTCGCCCTCGGAACTGGTGGAGCGCGGCGTGATCCAGGTGATGGAGGGGCGGCATTGCTTCGAGCATCTGACGGTCGAGGAGAACCTCTTGACCGGAAGCTACACGCGCAAGGACGGAAAGGGCGCGATCGCAGCCGACCTGGAGATGGTCTACCAGTATTTCCCGCGCCTGAAGGAGCGGCGGACGAGCCAGGCGGGCTATACGAGCGGCGGTGAGCAGCAGATGACGGCGATCGGGCGGGCGCTGATGTCGCGGCCCGAGACGATCCTGCTCGACGAGCCGTCGATGGGGCTGGCGCCGCAGCTGGTCGAACAGATCTTCGACATCGTGAAGCGGTTGAACGAGGAGCAGGGGGTGACGTTCCTGCTGGCCGAGCAGAACACCAACGTGGCGCTGCGCTTTGCGCATTACGGCTACATCCTCGAATCGGGGCGGGTGGTGATGGATGGCCCGGCGGCCGATCTGCGCGAGAACCCGGATGTGAAGGAATTCTATCTCGGCATGTCCGAGGAAGGCCGCAAGTCGTTCCGAGACGTCCGCAGCTACCGGCGGCGCAAGAGGTGGTTGAGCTGATGCTGGACGAGAACCGCAAACATTATGACGCGCTGGAGACGCGCAGCGCGGACGAGCGCGCCGCCGATCAGCTGGTGGGGGTGAACGCGCAGCTGGCCTCGCACGGGATGGCGGCGCTGTCGTCGCTCGCGGACCTGGCGGGGCTGCCGGTTTTGCGCAAGTCCGAGCTGGTGGCGCGGCAGGCCGAGCAGCCGCCCTTTGGCGGATTGCCGGTCACGAATCTGGCCCATGTCTTCCAGAGCCCGGGGCCGATCTACGAGCCGGGCGGGGTCAGCCATGACTGGTGGCGGATGGGGCGGTTCCTGCATGCGGTGGGGATCGGACCGGGCGACGTGGTGCAGAATTGTTTCGGCTACCATCTGACGCCTGCGGGCATGATCTTCGAGAGCGGGGCGCGGGCCGTGGGGGCGGCAGTGCTGCCTGCGGGCGTGGGCCAGACCGAGTTGCAGGTGCGCGCGGCGCGCGATGTGGGCTGCACCGCCTATGCGGGCACGCCCGATTACCTGAAGGTGATTCTCGACAAGGCCGAGGAGATGGGGGTGGCCCTGTCCTTTACCCGCGCGGCCGTGGGCGGTGGCGCGCTGTTTCCATCGCTGCGCAAGGAATATGCCGATCGCGGGATTGCCTGTCTGCAATGCTATGCCACCGCCGACCTGGGCAATATCGCCTATGAGAGCGAGGCGATGGAGGGAATGATCGTCGACGAGGGCGTGATCGTGGAGATCGTGCGCCCCGGCACGGGCGACCCGGTCGCGCCGGGCGAGGTGGGCGAGGTGGTGGTGACCACGCTGAACCCCGATTACCCGCTGATCCGCTTTGCGACCGGTGATCTGTCGGCGGTGATGCCGGGGGAAAGCCCCTGCGGGCGGACCAACATGCGGATCAAGGGCTGGATGGGGCGGGCCGACCAGACCACGAAGATCAAGGGCATGTTCGTGCGTCCCGAACAGGTGGCCGAACTGGTCGCGCGTCATCCCGAGGTCCGCCGCGCCCGCGTCATCGCGAGCCGCGAAGGCGAGATGGACGTGATGAAAGTGCAGGTCGAGGCCGAGGGGATCGGCGCGGCGGAATTGTCGGACAGCGTGGCCGCCGTGTTGAAACTGCGCGGGCAGGTGGAGATCGTGGCGCCCGGAAGCCTGCCCAATGACGGCAAGGTGATCGACGATCAACGAAAGTACGACTGATCCGGACCGGGTGTTATCGGTTAACCGGGGCGGGCCATGCTACCCCTCTGGCAAGATGAAACCCTAGCCGGAGACCTGTTCCATGCGTGCCCTGTTGCCCGTCGCCCTGTGCCTGCTTGCCGCCCCTGCGGCGCTGGCCGATACCGCGCTGCTGATCGCCAATACGCGCCATGACCACGGCCAATCCTTGCGGCAGGCCGACGAGATCGCCGCGCTGGACCGGTCGTTGACCGAGGCCGGGTTCGAGGTGATCGTGGTCGAGAACGGCACCGCGGAGGCGATGGGCGCGGGGCTGTCGGCCTTGATCGAAGCGGGGGAGACCGAGCGGCTGTTCATCGCGCTGGCCGGCCATGTCGTGCGGTCGCAAAGGGGCACATGGATTCTCGGCACGGAGGCGGATGCGCCCGATCTTGCCAGCGTGGGGCGGCAGGGTCTGTCGCTTGACGTGATCCTGGAGGTTGCGGGGCAGGTGCCGGGGCGCTCCATCGTGCTGATCGGGACGGAGCCGCGCGGGATCGAGACGGGCGAGGGGCTGGGCCGGGGGCTGGGGCCGATCGATGCGCCGCAAGGTGTGACCGTGATCTCGGGTGCGCCGGACGATCTGGCGGAGTTCACGCGGGATGCGGTTCTGCGCCCCGGTGTCGATCTTGCCGCCGCCCTTGAGGCTGCGGGCAACCTGCGCAGCCACGGCTTTCTGTCGGCGGCCCTGCCGTTTCTGGGGGCGGAGGCGGATGTTCCCCCGCCTGCGGGTCCGTCGCCGGAGGAAACCGCCCTGTGGCAGGCGGCGCGGGATTTGAACACGGCGGGCGCTTATGACGCCTATCTCGTGCGCTATCCGCAAGGTGCCCATGCCGCGGAGGCGCGGACGGCACTGGCGGCCTTGGCCGCGCAACCGGTCGATCCGCTGGCCGAGGCCGAGGCGGTGGAGAGCGCGCTGAACCTGAACCGGGCGGCGCGTCAGCAGATCCAGCGCGATCTGACGATCCTCGATTACAACACGCGGGGGATCGACGGCATTTTCGGCCCCGGCACGCGCGGCGCGATCCGGGCGTGGCAGGAAGCGTCGGGGCAGGAGGCGACCGGGTTCCTGACGGAGCGGCAGATCGGGCGCTTGCGCGAGGCGGCGGCGCAGCGCGCGGCGGAACTGGAGGACGAGGCGCGGCGTCAGCGCGAGGCGCAGGAGCTGGCCGACCGCGCCTTTTGGCAGGCGATCGGGCAGGGACAGGACGAAGCGGGACTGCGCAGTTACCTCGAGCGGTTTCCACGCGGGCTTTATGCCGATGTCGCGCGCGCGCGGCTGGAGGATATCGAGGCGGCGCGGCGTGCGGAGGCGGAAGCCGAGGAGCGGGACGCCTGGGACGCGGTGCGGCGGGAGGATTCGGTCGGGGCCTACCGGAGCTATCTTCAAGCCTATCCGAGCGGCTTGTTCGTACCGGCCGCGCGGGCGCGGATCGCGGAGATCGAATCGGGTCTGAGCCCCGAGGCACAGGCCCGTGCCGAGCAGGTCGAGGCGGCGCTGAACCTTGCCCAGCCCGTGCGGGTGCTGGTCGAACAGCGCCTGGCGGCGGTGGGTCTTGATCCGGGGCGGGCCGATGGGGTGATCGACCGCCAGACGCGCATCGCGATCCGGGCCTATCAGGAGGGGCGGGGATTGGCCCCGACGGGGTATCTGGACCAGATCACGGTCGTGCGGCTTTTGGCCGAGGCGATCGGTGGTCGTCTTTTCGATTGAGATAGGTGAGACGCACCGAAACGAAAAAGGCCGCCCAGAGGGGCGGCCCGTTTCAATCCTGCTTGCGCGGTCTCAGCCCTGGCGGGCCTTGTACCGGCGCTGGGTCTTGTTGATCACGTAGACCCGGCCCTTGCGGCGCACGACGCGGCAGTCGCGATGGCGCTCTTTGAGCGAGCGGAGCGAGTTCTTGACCTTCATGGCCTGTCTCCTTCGTCGCGGCGCGGCGATGCGCCTTGGGTTGCTGTCTGGCCCCGGATGGGACCGGCGAAATCTGTTCCCGTTTCCGGGATGGTGGGCGGTACTGGGATCGAACCAGTGACCCCTACGATGTCAACGTAGTGCTCTACCGCTGAGCTAACCGCCCGATATCCCGTGAAGCGCCGCGCCCATGCCCAAGACCCTGAGGCCCGAGACGGTGGCGCACCGCTAGGGTGAGCGGTCTATAGAAGGATTGGGGGGGTGGTTCAAGGGCTTTTGGCTTGGCGGGAAATCCCGCTATATCATGGTGGGACAGAGCTTGAACGGAATGCGCATGCACCCGCCCTATCGTGTTGATCGACCGCGCCGCATCCTGACGCCGGTGGTGGTGGCCTCGCCGCATTCGGGACGGCATTACCCCGCCGAATTCCTGCGCGCGAGCGTGCTGGACGAGCGCGCGATAAGGTCTTCGGAAGATGCCTTCATGGACATGCTGGTGGAGGAAGCACCGCGTCTTGGCGCGCCGGTGATCGCGGCGGAATATCCACGCGCCTGGCTCGATCTGAACCGCAGCCCGGAAGAGATGGACCCCGCCGTGGTCGAGGGCGTGGGACGGGTGGTGCAGACGCCGCGCATCTCGTCTGGGCTGGGGGTGATTCCCCGCGTGGTCGCCAATGGGCGCGCCATCTATCGCGGCAAGTTGAGCCGGGCTGAGGCGGAGGCGCGTATCGCGCAGGTCTGGCGGCCCTATCACGGGGCGCTCGATGGATTGCTGGGCGAGGCGGAGGCGGAATTCGGCGAATCCGTGCTGCTCGATTTCCATTCCATGCCGCATGAGGCGCTCGACAGCGTGAGCCGTCCCGGCCAGCGGCGGCCCGAAGTGGTGCTGGGGGACCGGTTCGGGGCCTCGGCCTCGGGCGAGATCGTCGAGGCGCTGGAGGCGGGATTCGCGGCCGAGGGGCTTTGCGTGATCCGCAACGCGCCTTTTGCCGGGGCTTTCGTGACGCAGCATTACGGGCGACCGTCGCGCGGGCGTCATGCGGTGCAGGTCGAGATCGACCGGTCGCTGTACATGAACGAACGGACCCTGCGGCCCAATGCCGATTTCGACGCGGTCAAGCGGATCGTGACGCGGGTGATCGAGCGGGTGATCGCGGCGCGGCCCGGTCGGGTGGCGCTGGCTGCCGAATAGGTGGTCAGGGCGGAGGGGGGCCAGCCCCCCGTCGCGTTCCGCGACTCCCCCCGGAGTATTTTGGAAAGCAAAGATGGCGGGGGTCAGCGCAGGGCGCGGCCCTTGAGGATCGCGTCGTCACCGAAGCGTTTGCGGATCGCATCGGTGGCGCGTTCGGCGGCGGTGCGGCGGGCGGCCTGCGGATCGAGGAGGTCGCCTTCGCGGTCTGCGGTCGCGGCGGGGACGAGATCGGACAGGCCGACGCCGATGAGCCGGTAGGGATGTTGGTGATCGGTCTGGTCGTAAAGCGCGCGGGCGTTGCGGTAGATGCGATCGGCGATCTGGGTGCCGTCGGGCAGCGAGAAGCGGCGAGTCAGGAGCCGGAAATCGGCGCGCTTGAGCTTGAGCGTGATGGTGCGGCCGGCGAGCCCCTTGGCCTTGGCCCGGTCGGCGATCTTTTCCGACAGCCGCCAGATATGGCCGTCGAGCAGGTCGGGATCGGCGATGTCGTCGGCGAAAGTGGTTTCGTTGGAGATGGATTTCACCGCGCGGTCGCGGGCGACGCGGCGGTCATCCTGACCCCTCGCCAGGTGCCAGAGGCGGTCGCCCATGGCGCCGAAGCGGGCCTGGAGATCGGCGCGGTCCCAGCGGCGGAGGTCCGCGAAGCTGCGGATGCCGATCTTGTCGAGGCTGGCCTGCCCGGCGGCGCCGATGCCCCAGATCATGCGCACGGGTTTGTCGCGCAGGAAATCCATGGTTTCGGCGCGGCCGATCACGGAAAAGCCGCGCGGCTTGTCGAGGTCGGAGGCGAGCTTGGCGAGGAATTTGTTGTGCGACAGTCCGATGGAGCCGGTGATGCCCAGTTCGGTCTGCATCCGTTTGACGAGGCGGGCCAGAAGCACGGCGGGGGGCGCGCCATGCAGCCGCGCGGTGCCGGTGAGATCCATGAAGGCTTCGTCGAGCGAGAGGGGTTCGATGGCAGGGGTCAGATCCTCCATCATGGCGCGGATCTGGCGTGAGACCTCGGCATAGACCTCCATCCGGCCCCGGACCACCACCGCCTCTGGGCAGAGTTTGAGCGCCTGGAACATCGGCATGGCCGAGCGCACGCCCTTGATCCGGGCGATGTAGCAGGCGGTGGAGACGACCCCGCGCCGACCGCCGCCGATGATGACGGGTTTGTCGCGGAGGTCGGGATTGTCGCGTTTTTCGACCGAGGCGTAGAAGGCATCGCAATCCATATGGGCGATGGAGAGGTCCCAAAGCTCGGGATGGGCAATGAGGCGCGGGCTGGCGCAGGCCGGGCAGCGCCGCGCGCTGTCGAATTGGGTCAGGCAATCGCGGCACAGGCTGGGCATGGGCGGATCATACCCGCGCCGACAGGGCGGCGGAAGGTGCTGCGGGGGAGGCACTTTCGGGAAATCCACCGGTCGCGCGCTGCATTTTCGCCTAGAATACCGGGGGAAGTGGTCGCATTATTTCGGCCATGAAACCCGAGGATCAACCCGCGAGGCCTGCCATGGATGCGCTGACCAACGAGATTTTTGGCGGGAGCCTCGTGGTGCTGCTGCTCGCGCTGTTCATCATACTGTGCATCTTTCTGGCGATCCGGATCGTGCCGCAATCCGAACAGCATGTGGTCGAACGCTTCGGGCGGCTGAAATCGGTGCTGGGGCCGGGGATCAATTTCATCGTCCCCTTTCTGGACAAGGTGGCGCATCGGGTTTCGATCCTGGAGCGGCAATTGCCCAATGCGAGTCAGGATGCGATCACGCTCGACAACGTGTTGCTGGTGGTCGAGACGAGCGTGTTCTACCGCGTGCTGGAGCCCGAAAAGACCGTCTACCGGATCCGCGACGTGGATGCGGCGATTGCCACGACGGTTGCGGGGATCGTCCGGGCCGAGATCGGCAAGATGGAACTGGACGAGGTGCAATCGAACCGCGCCAGCCTGATCGCGAGGATCAAGGAAAGCGTCGAGGGCGCGGTGAATGATTGGGGGATCGAGGTGACGCGGGCCGAGATCCTGGATGTGGGTCTGGACCAGGCGACACGGGACGCGATGTTGCAGCAGCTCAACGCCGAACGGGAGCGGCGGGCCGCCGTGACCCGGGCAGAGGGGCAGAAGCGAGCGGTGGAACTGGCCGCCGATGCGGAGCTTTACGCAGCCCGCCAGCAGGCCGAGGCGCGCCGGGTCGAAGCCGATGCCGAAGCCTATGCCACGGGCGTCGTGGCCGAGGCCATCGCCAAGGGCGGGCTTGAGGCGGTGCAATACAATGTCGCCCTGGAACAGGTGCGCGCCATTGCGCAGGTCGCCAAGGGGCAGGGAAGCCAGACGATCATCGTGCCCGCCGATGCGGTGGATGCCTTTGGCAAGGCGTTCCAGATGCTCAAGGGGCGTGGCTGATGTGGTGGGCGGCCTGGTGGGTCTGGGGTGCCGCTGCGGTGGCGCTCGCGATCGGGGAAACGCTGCTGCCGGGCTTTGTCCTGTTGGGATTCGCGCTGGGCGCGGGCGTGGTGGCGGGATTGCTGGCCCTGGGCCTGTCGGTATCCCTGCCGGGTCTTTTGCTGGTCTTTGCAGTGGTGTCGCTGGGATCGTGGCTGGTGCTGCGGCGCTGGGCCGGGGTCTACCGGGGGCAGGTGAAGACCTTTGACCGGGACATCAACGAGGATTGAGCGCGGTCAGCCCGTGCGGTGAGATGCCCGTTCAGGGCAATTCGGACAGGATCGCGCGGGCGGCGGCGGCGGGGTCTTCGGCCTGCCAGACGGGGCGGCCCACCACGATGTGATCGGCGCCTGCGGCGATGGCGGCGGCGGGTGTCGCGATCCGTTTCTGGTCACCCTTGTCGCTGCCCGAGGGGCGCACACCCGGTGTGACGATCAGCCGACCTGCGGATTGCGGCAGGGCGCGGATCATCGCCGCCTCGTGCGGGGAGGCGATCACGCCATCGGCCCCGGCCTCGAAGGCGCGGGTGGCGCGGGTGGTCACGATCTCGGCCATGTCGCCCGGCACGATCAGGTTCGCATCCAGATCGGCGCGGTCGTTCGAGGTGAGGATCGTCACCGCAAGGATTTTCAGATCCTTGCCCGATGCGCCCTGTTTGGCGGCGGCGACCACCTGCGGGTCGCCATGGACGGTCAGGAAATCGAGGTCATAGGCCGCGATCCCGCGCACGGCCTTTTCCACGGTCGCGCCGATGTCGAAGAATTTCATGTCGAGAAAGATGCGCTTGCCATGTTCCTGCTTGAGTTCATTGGCGAGTGCGAGGCCGCCACCGGTCAGCATGCCCAGCCCGATCTTGTAGAACGAGACCGCGTCGCCGATCCGTTCGGCCATTGCCAGACCCTGAAGGGCGTTGTCGACGTCGAGGGCGACGATCAGGCGGTCATCTGCGGGGGGCGTGGCAAGGGGCCGGGACATGGAGCGATACCTCTGGCTGGATCGGGTCGTCCCTGACCCGCAGGTGATCGCTTGTCAACAGGCGCTGCCGGTGCTGATATCGTGCAAGTGCCGTGAGTATGAGTGTGACGATGCGGATTTCGATCGAGTATGAACGCCCTGCGGATGGGCCCGGTTCGGGGCCGGTCACGGTGGGATGGCTGCGCGACATCCAGAAGGGTGGGGTTCTGTATGATCCGCCCGAGCGTCTGGTCAGCCGCGACGTGAGCCGCACGCATGCCAAATCCGCCGCGCGCTGTCCGGCGGTGATCCAGATGGAAAGCCGGTATTTCCAGGTCTCGTGCCCCTTTGACCTGCGGCTGGGGTTCACGCGGGACGCCGAGGGCAAGCCGGCCCTGGTGAACCGCGCGGGGACAGGATCGGCGATCCGGGGGTCCAAGATCGCCGGGCTGGTCAGCCTCGTGAACGAGGTGGAGTGGCGCTATCCCGACAGGCCGACGATCCAGTTGAATCTGCCCTATATCTTTCTGGCCGATGAGCCGGTCCATATCACGCAGCTTGCGCCCTTTCTGCATTACCGGCCCGACCCCTTGCCGGGCACGATTTTCGGTGGGCGCTTTCCGATCAGCCTGTGGCCCCGGCCGCTGATGTGGGCCTTCGAATGGCATGATCCGTCGCGCGACATCGTTTTGCGGCGGGGGGAGCCGTTGTTCTATGTCCAGTTCGAGGCGGACAATCCCGCCCGGCCGATCCAGTTGGTCGAGGCCGACATGACGCCGGAGGTCAGGGCCTATATCGATCACATATCGGGTGCGGTGAATTACGTCTCGCAGACCTTTTCACTGTTCAAGGCGGCAGAGGCGGCGCGGCCCGCGCGGCTGGTGGTTCCCAAGCGCGGGGGGTGACAGGCGCTTTTGCGGGGGAGGAGGCGTATCGCGACTTGCATGGGCGGCGCGCGCTCCCCACATCCATGACCGAGGCCCGTTGATCGCCATGCCGCAAGCTTGGGTGGGGATCGCAAGGGCGCTTGGACAAGGAGAAAGACCATGAACTTGGAGAAGTTCACCGATCGCGCGCGCGGCTTTTTGCAGGCTGCCCAGACGATCGCAAGCCGCGAGGATCACCAGAAACTCGCGCCCGAGCATTTGCTCAAGGCTCTTTTGGACGACGATCAGGGAATGGCCGCCGCGCTGATCAAGCGGGCAGGCGGTGCGCCCGAGCGTGTGCGCGAGGCGGTCGAGCTGTCGCTTGGCAAGCTGCCCAAGGTGACGGGCGACGCGGGCCAGATCTATGTCGACAAGCAGACCGCCAAGGTTCTGGACGAGGCCGAGAAGATCTCGAAAAAGGCGGGCGACAGTTTCGTGGCCGTCGAGCGGATGCTGACGGCACTCGCCGTGGTGCAAAGCCCCGCGCGCGAGGCGCTGGAGGCGGGCGCGGTGAATGCGCAAAGCCTGAACGCCGCGATCAACGATCTGCGCAAGGGGCGGACGGCGGACAGCGCCGGGGCCGAGGACAGCTACGAAGCGCTCAAGAAATACGCCCGCGATTTGACCGAGGCCGCGCGGGCGGGCAAGATCGACCCGATCATCGGGCGCGACGAGGAAATCCGCCGCGCGATGCAGGTGCTGTCGCGGCGCACGAAAAACAACCCGGTGCTGATCGGGGAACCCGGTGTCGGCAAGACGGCGATTGCCGAGGGTCTGGCGCTGCGCATCGTCAACGGCGATGTGCCGGAAAGCTTGCGCAACAAGACGCTGATGGCGCTGGATATGGGCGCGCTGATTGCGGGCGCGAAATATCGCGGGGAATTCGAGGAGCGGTTGAAGGCGGTCCTGGGCGAGATCACGGCGGCTGCCGGTGAGATCATCCTCTTCATCGACGAGATGCACACGTTGGTGGGCGCGGGCAAATCGGATGGCGCGATGGATGCCGCCAACCTGATCAAGCCGGCGCTGGCGCGGGGCGAATTGCACTGCGTGGGGGCCACGACGCTCGATGAATACCGCAAATACGTGGAGAAAGACGCGGCGCTGGCGCGGCGGTTCCAACCCCTGATGGTGGAGGAGCCGACGGTCGAGGATACGGTGTCGATCCTGCGCGGCATCAAGGAGAAATACGAGCTGCACCACGGGGTGCGGATTTCGGATGCTGCTTTGGTCGCTGCCGCCACGCTGTCGCATCGCTACATCACCGACCGGTTCCTGCCGGACAAGGCGATCGACCTGATGGATGAGGCCGCCAGCCGTCTGCGGATGGAGGTGGATTCGAAGCCCGAGGAGCTGGACGCGCTCGACCGCCAGATCCTGCAGATGCAGATCGAGGCCGAGGCGCTGAAGAAGGAGGATGACCAAGCCTCCAAGGATCGGCTGGAAAAGCTGCTGCGCGAATTGGGCGATCTGCAACAGCAATCGGCCGCGATGACGGCGAAATGGCAGGCGGAGCGCGACAAGCTGGACCAGGCCCGCACGATCAAGGAGCGGCTCGATCAGGCACGGGCGGAACTGGATCAGGCCAAGCGCAATGGCGACCTCGCGCGCGCGGGCGAGCTGTCTTATGGCGTGATCCCGCAGCTGGAAAAGGATCTGGCCGCCGCCGAGGCGCAGGACGAGGATGTCATGGTCGAAGAGGCCGTGCGCCCCGAACAGATCGCCGCCGTCGTCGAGCGCTGGACCGGCATTCCCATGTCCAAGATGCTGGAGGGCGAGCGCGAGAAGCTGCTGAAGATGGAGGAAGAGCTTGGCAAGCGGGTGATCGGCCAGATGCAGGCGGTTCAGGCCGTGTCCCGTGCCGTGCGCCGCGCGCGGGCGGGCCTGCAGGATGAGAACAGGCCGCTGGGCTCGTTCCTGTTCCTTGGGCCGACGGGCGTTGGCAAGACCGAATTGACCAAGGCGCTGGCCGAGTATCTCTTCGACGACGATCAGGCGATGGTGCGCATCGACATGTCCGAATTCATGGAGAAGCATTCGGTCGCCCGCCTGATCGGTGCCCCGCCGGGTTATGTCGGTTATGACGAGGGCGGTGTCCTGACCGAAGCCGTGCGGCGCAGGCCCTATCAGGTGATCCTGTTCGACGAGGTCGAAAAGGCGCATCCCGAGGTGTTCAACGTCCTGTTGCAGGTTCTGGATGATGGCATCCTGACCGACGGTCAGGGGCGGCGTGTCGATTTCAAGCAGACCTTGATCGTGCTGACTTCGAACCTTGGGTCCCAGGCCCTGAGCCAGTTGCCGGACGGATCGGATGCGGCGCAGGCGAAGCGTGACGTGATGGAGGCGGTTCGCGCCCATTTCCGGCCCGAGTTCCTGAACCGGTTGGACGACATGATCGTGTTTGACCGGCTGACGCGGGACGACATGGACGGGATCGTCAAGATCCAGCTCAAGCGGCTCGAAAAGCGGTTGGCGCAGCGCAAGATCACGCTGGCGCTGGACGAGGCCGCGCTGGGGTGGTTGGCCGATGAGGGCTATGATCCGGTGTTCGGGGCAAGGCCGCTGAAGCGGGTGATCCAGCGCAGCCTGCAAGATCAGCTGGCCGAGATGATCCTTGCGGGCGAAGTCACGGATGGCAGCACCATCGAGGTGCATGCCGGGGTGGACGGCTTGATCGTGGGTAACCGCGTGGCACGTTCGACCCGCCCCAAGCCCGAGGATGCCGTGGTGCATTGATCGCAAGACGCGCGTGTCGCCACCCCTGCCGTCAGGGTGGGGGTGGTGAAATTAGGAATAAACTATCGAAAATCGATATTCGATAGGATTGATATGCGCCTCACCCCCTCCATCTCTTGTTGCGTGCGACCTATCAAGGAGACGGACAGATGACGGAACTGGACAAGACGACCGCGGCCCAGACCAATTCGACAGAAAGGCTGCGGGCCTGGCTGAAATCGGACGTGACCGTGACCCTGCCCGGTTGGGCGCTGGCCCTTGGTGGGGCGGTCGCGCTGGTTCTGGTTCTTGTGGCGCTGGATTGAGGGTCGGGATGATGCGCGCCTTGCTTCTGGGATTGGCGATCACGCTGCCCGCGACCACCGCCCTGGCCGAAACCCTGCCCATCGGCGAATTGCGCCGCGGGATGATGGCCGTGGT
Source organism: Roseicyclus marinus (assembly GCF_036322625.1). NCBI lineage: Bacteria > Pseudomonadati > Pseudomonadota > Alphaproteobacteria > Rhodobacterales > Roseobacteraceae > Roseicyclus > Roseicyclus marinus. The sequence continues at coordinate 58,659 of NZ_AP027266.1, forward strand.
GGAGGGGAATGTCGAACGGATCACGGACGAGGATGAATTCATCCTTGCCGACAAGACCGGGGATATCCGCATCTATATCGGGCCCAATGCCATGCCGGTCCGCCCCGGCGACCTGGTCCGGGTGGAGGGGTTCGTCGATGACGACATCCGGATGGAGATCTATGCCGATACGATCACGCTGGCCGATGGCCGGATCGTGACCCTGCCCCGGCGCTACTGACGCTTGGGCCATGACGAAAAAACGCCCCCCTGCCGCTGGGCCGGGGGCGTCTTCGTTTTTTGGGGCTTTGTCGCTCAATGCGGGAGCAGAACGCGGTCGATGATATGGACGACACCGTTGGAGGCGAAGACATCGGGCGTGGTGACGCGCGTGTTGCCGTTCAGGTGAACGCCGCTGCCGGTCGCGTCGACATTGATGAACCCGCCCTGAAGCGTCGGCACGCGCCCGCGCTGCCCCAGAAGCGCCTCGGCCGGATAGTAGCTGCCCGAGACGTGATAGGTCAGCACCTCGGTCAGGGCGGCGGTATCGGCCAGAAGCCCGTCGAGCACCCCGTGGGGAAGCGCGGCGAAAGCGGCGTTGGTGGGGGCAAAGACGGTAAGCGCGCCCGGCCCGGACAGCGCATCGACAAGGCCCGCCGCCTGCACTGCCGTGACCAGGGTCGACAGGTCGGGCGTTGCGGCGGCAAGTTCCACGATGGTGGACGACCCCGTCACGGCATGGGCGGGCAGCGCGAAGCCCATCGTGGCGGCCCCGGCGAGGCCAAGTGCGGAGTTGGTCAGAAAACGGCGACGATCCATGTGCATTCTCCCTGATCGTGCGGTTGAAAAGGTGCAGGCCCGGCATTGGAGGCCGGGCCTGCGAACGGGTTACATCGGCGGCAGGATGACCGCGTCGATCACATGGATCACACCGTTGGAGGCCGCGATATCGGCGGTCACCACATTGGCCTCGTTCACCATGACGCCGCTGTCGAGGTCGATGGTGATCTCGGAGCCCTGCACGGTCGCTGCGGTCATGCCGTCGGACAGGTCGGTCGACATGACCGCGCCGGGAACGACGTGATAGGTCAGGATCGATACCAGCTGATCGCGGTTTTCGGGCAGGAGCAGGCTTTCGACGGTGCCTTCGGGAAGGGCGGCAAAAGCGTCGTCCGTGGGGGCGAAGACGGTGAAGGGCCCTTCGCCCGACAGGGTTTCGACAAGGCCCGCGGCCTCGACCGCAGCGACGAGCGTGGTGAAGTTGCCCGCGCCGACGGCGGTTTCGATGATATTCATGTCCTGGGCGAAAGCCGGTGCCGTGAAGGCGGTCGTGGCGGCAAGTGCTATGATGGTCTTGCGCATG